>DATGHT010000135.1:0-2968 GCA_035307865.1 Candidatus Eremiobacteraceae bacterium
TCCGGAGGCTCTCCTGCGCGCCGCTCTCGTGACGGGCAGCGAGACGTATCGCGATGTTGGTCTGCAGGCAACGGAATTTCTGGCTTCAGCCACGCACGCACGAGCCGTGTTCGAACCGGTCGGCAACAAGGGCTGGTACGACAAAGGCGGCCAGCGTGCGAAATACGATCAGCAGCCCATAGAGGCGTGCGGGATGGTTGACCTGTGGCTGGCCGCAGAGCGAATGAATCCGCAAGGACGGCAGCACCAAAAAGCACTTGAAGCATTCGCCTGGTTTGTCGGGCTGAACTCGGACAACCTGAAGGTGGCAGTGCCCGAAATCGGTGGTTGCCATGACGGCCTGCTGCCAGGCGGGCTCAATCCGAATATGGGCGCGGAGAGCACCTTGTCATACGTCCACGCGCACGCGGCTGTCGCGATCGCCTCGAAAAAGAAGCAACCCGCCTAAAAGGACGGTTGCCGCGGCTTGACGCCGCCCTTATAATTTTATGGCTCACCCTCCGTACGGAATCCACCCATGAACGATCAAATCCCCACCAGCGAAGAGCGCGATGCGCTTGACGCCTACTCACGCGCCGTCGTCGGCGCCGTGGAGCGCGTCGGACCGGCGGTCGTCAGCGTCGGCATGGCGCGCCGCGCGCCCGAACAGCTGCAACGCCGCGGTCTCAACGAACTGCACGGCACGGGTAGTGGCCTTGTGATCACGCCCGACGGTTTTGTGTTGACCAACAGCCACGTGGTCAAAGGCGCGGATCGCATCGACGTGCGTTTCCAAGACGGGCGCAGCCTGCCGGCGCGCGTGGTCGGCACGGACCCGCACAGCGACTTGGCGGTGTTGCGCGTACCCGACACCGGCCTGCCGAGCGCGCAGCTCGCGGATTCATCGCAGCTGCAGGTCGGACAGCTGGTCATCGCCATCGGCAATCCGCTGGGTTTCCAAGCGACCGTGACTGCGGGAGTCATCAGCGCGCTCGGCCGGACGTTGCGCTCGGAGACGGGGCGGCTTATCGAAAGCGTCATTCAGACCGATGCTGCGCTCAATCCGGGGAATTCGGGCGGTCCGCTCGTTGATTTTCGTGGTCATGTCGTGGGCATCAACACGGCCATCATCGCAGGCTCGCAGGGCATTTGCTTTGCCATCCCCGTCAACACCGCTCGCTGGGTCGTGTCGCAGCTCATCAGCACCGGCGCCGTGCGGCGCGCGTATCTTGGCGTCGTCTTGCAGATGGCGGGCATGGAACGCCGGGTGGCCGATCGGCTCGGCATCGAAGCCAGCGCCGCGTTGGTCACCGACGTGCAAGCTGACAGCGCCGCAGCGAAAGCCGATCTGCGCACGGGAGACTTGATCGTCAAAGCGAGCGGCCAATCTGTCGTCTCGCCGGACGATTTGCAAATAGTCTTAGGACGTCATCCGCTGGGCACGCCGCTCGTGATGGAGGTTGTCCGCCGCAACCAACGCGTGACGATCGAAGCCATGCCAACCGAATTGAACGAAGCCGCCTAACTCGCTCCGCACCGATGCGCAGCGGAGGCTGCTGCCAGCCTTGTCCCGAAGTTGGCTGATCGATGGATCCGCTCGCTTCGCTTAACGACGAACAACGCGCCGCGGCTGCCGAAAGAGAGGGCGCCGTTTTGATTTTTGCGGGCGCGGGCAGCGGGAAGACCCGCGTGCTCACGCACCGGGTCGCCTATCTGTTGGCGCAGCACAAAGCTCCGGCGCACCGCATCCTCGCCGTGACGTTTACGAACAAGGCCGCTGGCGAGCTCAAAAGCCGGCTTGCGCAGTTGGTGGGCGATGAGGCGCGCGGCCTGTGGGTCGGCACGTTTCATTCGATCGGCGTGCGCATCTTGCGGCGCGACGGCGCGGCGGTCGGCGTCGCTTCCAATTTCGTCATCTACGATGAAACCGACCAGCGCGCACTCGTCAAGGAGATCCTAAAAGATCTCAACTTGGACGAGCGCCATTTCCCGCCGGGAAACATCCTGGCCCAGATCAGCCGCGCCAAGGAACGCTGCCAAACCGCCGACGTCTTCGCCGACACGGCCGAGGGGCAGCTTTCCAAAACCGCCGCGGCGGTGTACCGGCAGTACGAGCGGCGCCTGGCGCAAGCCAACGCCCTTGATTTTGACGATCTCATCATGAAGCCGCTGGCGCTGCTCGAACGTGGCGACGAACTGAGCAAGTACTATCAGCACCGCTTCACCTATCTGCTGGTGGACGAATATCAAGACGTCAACGAGGCGCAGTACCGGATGGTGCGGGCGCTCTCACGCGGTTCGGGCAACATCTGCGTCGTCGGTGATGACGACCAATCGATCTACAGCTTCCGCGGAGCCGATCATCGCATCATCCTGCGCTTCGAACGTGATTTTCCGGGTGCGAAGACGTTCCGGCTCGAGCGGAACTACCGCTCGACGACCGCCGTGCTGACGGCCGCAAACGCGCTCGTCACCCACAATACGCAGCGGCATCACAAGAAGCTGTGGACTTCGCGCGAGGGCGGCAGGCCGGTCGCCGTTTACAGCGCCGGCAGCGATCGCGACGAAGCGCGCTTCATCATCGAACTCATCAAGGCAGGCATTCGCGAAGAGGGCCGCTCGTTCAACGATTATGCGGTGCTCTACCGCACGAACGCGCAGTCGCGCGCGGTCGAAGAAGCGATGCTGAGCGAGGGCATGCCCTATCGCGTCGTCGGCGGCGTCGGTTTTTACGCGCGCGCCGAGGTCAAGGACGCGCTGTCGTATCTGCGTTACATCGCCAACCGTGACGATGGCATCAGCTTGCGACGCATCATCAACGCACCGCGCCGCGGCATCGGACAATCGACGCTCAACGCGATCGCGGAAGAAGGAGCGCGCCGCAACCTGACGTTTGCGCAAGCGCTCGCCGACAGCGCGACCGTTGCAGCAGCTGCGCCCAAAAAGGCTCGCGACATCGCAGCCTTCTTGCGCGACATCGACGTCTTCG
>DATGHT010000136.1:0-5181 GCA_035307865.1 Candidatus Eremiobacteraceae bacterium
ATCCCGACGGATGGGTGCACCTCGATACCGGCCCGCGCAGATATTGGGAAGGTTAGCGCCGACGCGCATTCCTTAGACGTTGGTCGCTCCGGGACAAGGGCGAATTTGACACCCCGACTAAGAACAAACCTAGTATGGCAGCCTTGGCAATGCCGGTCGACGACGGAACAGTCCGGCGGCCGCACACCCCCGAACTCGAAGCTCTCCAGCGACGCATCCGCGATCTCGCCAAGCGCAAGAATGCGGTCATCATTTCCCACATCTACCAGCGGCTGGAAGTTCAAGAAGTTTCGGACTTCATCGGCGACAGTCTCAACTTGAGCCGCGAGGCAGCCAGCACGTCGGCGGATATCATCGTATTCTGCGGCGTCCACTTCATGGCCGAAACCGCGAAGCTGCTCAGCCCGAACAAGCTCGTCTTGCTGCCCGACATGAAGGCGGGCTGCGGCTTGGCGGATATGATCACGGGCGATCAGGCGCGCGCATTCCGGGCGCGGCATCCCGGCCTGCCGTTGGTGTCCTACGTCAACACGTACGCCGAAGTGAAAGCCGAATCCGACATCTGTTGCACCTCGACCAACGCGGTGAACATCGTGCGCTCGCTGCCCGACGACGAAGTGCTCTTCGCTCCTGACAAGTTTCTGGGCGGCTGGGTGCAAAAGCGCCTCCCCGAAAAAAAAATCATCACCTGGGATGGTTATTGCCCGACGCACTTCGTGATCAAAGCCAGCTCTGTGCTCGCGAAAAAGCAGCAACTGCCCCAGGCGCTCGTGCTCGCGCACCCGGAGTGCTCGCCCGATGTTTTGGCGCTTGCAGATTACGTGGGCAGCACGCAAGGCATCATGGACTTTGCGGGCGTCAGCGATCGCAAAGAGTTCATCATCTTGACGGAAGCTGGACTGTTGCTACGCCTCAAGGAACTGCACCCGCACAAACGTTTTCACTCGATCGCACCCTGCCCGCACTGTCCTTACATGAAGTTCGTCGAGCTGGAGAAGGTCGCGACCTGCTTGGAGCAGGAGCGCAACCCCATCGAGATCCCTACCTCCATCATGGTACGTGCTCGCCGCAGCATCGAGCGCATGATGGCGGTGACGTAAGACGCGGCGCCGCAAACTTTCGGCGCTCCAAAAATGATGCGCACCGATGTCCTCGTCATTGGTACCGGAGCCGCAGGGTTGCTCTTGGCGTTGCACTGCGCCGAACAGGGCCAGGCGGTGACGGTCGCGACGAAGGGAACGATCGAAGAATCAAACACCGCTTGGGCGCAAGGCGGGGTTGCAGCGTCCCTGGACTTGGAAGAGGATTCTACGGCGTCCCATTCGGCTGACACCCTTGCCGCGGGCGCCGGCCTCGTTGATGAAGCGGCAGCGGAACTGATCGCGGCGGAAGCGCCGCGGCGAATTGAAGAACTGCGCGAGCGCGGTGTGACGTTCAATTTGGGCGTGAGCGGCGACCTCGCGCTGACGCGTGAAGCGGCTCACAGCCACGCGCGCACCGTTTTTTCCGGTGATGCGACCGGCCGGGCCATCTCAACGACCTTGGCTCAGCGCGTCTTGCAGCACCCCAAAGTGCGCGTGCTCGAGCGCGCGCTCGTCGTGCAACTCATCTCCGATCAACGACGATGCCGCGGAGCCTGGGTCCTGGTGCATGGCGAGATGTTGCCGGTTTACGGACGCGCCACGGCGCTCGCGACAGGCGGCATCGGACAAGTCTATGCGCGCACCACGAATCCGGCCGGGGCTACGGGAGACGGGTTGAAGCTCGCAATCGACGCCGGCGCCCACTTGGCCGACATGGAATTCGTGCAATTCCACCCCACGGCGCTTGCGATCGCCGGTGCACCCGCGCTCCTGGTCTCCGAAGCTGCCCGAGGCGAGGGCGGGATACTGGTCAACGATGCGGGCGAGCGTTTCTGCCAGCTCGCGGACCCGCGCGGCGAGCTTGCCCCGCGTGACGTCGTCGCGCGCGCCATCTTTCGGGAACTCGAGCGCAAGCCACACTCCACGGTTTGGTTGGATTTGCGTCCGATCGGCAGCGCGGATCACATCCGCAAACGCTTTCCCAATATCGCAGCGGCATGCGCCGTTTTCGGCATCGACATCGGAGCGATGCCGATCCCGGTTGCTCCTGCGGCTCATTACCACATGGGGGGCGTCTTCACCGACCTCCACGGGCGCACTGCACTGGCCTCGCTGTACGCGGTCGGTGAATGCGCGTGCACAGGTTTGCACGGCGCCAACCGGCTAGCCGGCAACTCATTGGCGGAATGTTTGGTCATGGCGTCGCGCGCTGCCGAAGATATGCAAGGGACGCTCGCCGCCGACCAGGATGGCCAAGCGTTGCAATCGCCACCAGCATCCATACCGGCCTTGGACGATCGTGAACCCCTGCGCGCGCTCATGTGGCAAGCCGCCAGTGTCGAGCGCGATGGACCGGTACTGCGGGCGCTTATCGATCGCGTCGACGACTGGCCCTGCGCCACGGAGGCTCTTTCGCGCACTGCGTTAGAGTCGCGCGCACTCCTCAATGTTGCGCGCTACATCGCCGAAGCGGCGTTTATCAGGCAAGAAAGCCGCGGCGCGCACTATCGCATCGATTTTCCCGAACGTGACGACCTGCACTGGCTCGTGCGCATCGTCTGGGACGCGCGTGGTCATCGCCTGCAGCCTGTCGCTGCGCCGGCAGTCCGGTAACGAAGATGCGCCATCCCGCTCTCAAGCAACCCGCGTTCGAGCCGCTCTCCGACAAAGCGGCCGAAGCATTTCGCGCGCTCGTCCAAGCTGCGTTGGATGAAGACGGCGCGCGAGCGGATCTTACCACCCAAAGTCTTATCGCCCCCGATGCTGCGGCGGCAGCGACGATCGGGTTTCGATCGCCCGGCATCGTCGCCGGGCTGGCGATCGCAGCGCTCGCTTTTCGCTTGCTCGACACGGCGGTGCAATGCAAGGCGCTACAGCCAGACGGCACACGGGTGAATCACGGCACGGCGGTTGCCGACGTCCACGGACCTGCGCGCAGCATGTTGAGCGCCGAGCGCGTCGCCCTGAATTTCTTGGGGCGTTTGAGCGGCATCGCGACGCTCACCCATGCCTTCGTGACGGCCGTGGCCGGTCTGCCGGTGCGCATCGTCGATACGCGCAAGACGACGCCGGGGTTGCGCGCGCTCGAGCGTTATGCGGTGCGCGCCGGCGGCGGCTTCAACCATCGCTTCGGATTGAGCGATGCGATCCTCATCAAAGACAACCACCTCGTCGCGGCGGGCGGTGTGACGGCGGCCCTGCGTAAGGCCCGTGAGGCCGGCGGCCCGTCGGTGGTGGTCGAGGTTGAGTGTGAGACGCTCGCACAAGTGCAGGAAGCGCTCGCGGGTGGCGCGGAGGCGGTGCTGCTCGACAACATGTCGT
Source organism: Candidatus Eremiobacteraceae bacterium (assembly GCA_035307865.1). Classification (GTDB taxonomy): domain Bacteria; phylum Vulcanimicrobiota; class Vulcanimicrobiia; order Eremiobacterales; family Eremiobacteraceae; genus JALYZS01. The sequence continues at coordinate 3,405 of DATGHT010000136.1, forward strand.
TGGACAATATACGCGAAGCGGTGAAGCTCGGGCAGGGGCGGGCTGTCATGGAGGCGTCCGGCGGTGTGATGCTCGGTAACGTGCGCGAGATCGCGCAGACCGGCGTCGATCTCATTTCGGTCGGCGCTTTGACGCACGGCGCGCGCTCGGTCGACGTAGGACTAGACTTTGTCAGCCAGCCAGCCACGGTGGTAGCGCCATGAACGATGACGATGCGGTGCGACGTGCTGAGAAGCAGCGTGAGGACTGGGTCAATGCCCACATGGGCCGCACCTCAAAGGAGACTGCTGCGCGCTTGCTCACGACTCCGCAGCCCCAGCCGCCTGAAGACGCGCCCGTGCTCACGCTCCGGGCGGTAAAGGGCCGCTGTGTGGCCGGCGGCGCTTCAAACTTTTGGATTTTGGGATCCGACGCTGCAGAACCGTTGCTCAGCGGCGACTATCCCCTCACCGGGATATCACCCACTGCCTACTTCATTCAGGCTCCGGAGTTCAATTATCTGCCCTATGCGGTGGCGCGCGCGAACTTGACCGCGGAAAATCACCATCTGCGCGGCGATCTCACCCGTCTCGAAGCGGAGATGCGTTCCGTTTACGATTGAGCCTGCAGCTTGCGTGTCCACGCTGCCAGCGCTTGCAGAAACTCGGCGAGATCGCGGCGCAGATCTTCGTCGACGAGCTGCCCCTTCTCATCGAACTTCGTGTGGATGCGCGAAACGCGTATCTCGGGATCTTGTAAGAGCATCATGCCGCTTTCCGGCGACATCTGACGAACGGCCAGCTGGGCGCGCACGCCGCCGAAGCCGCTCGTCGATCCGCCCATCACCGCGCACGGCTTACCCTCGAGGGCTGAATTTTCGGGGGGCCGGGAAGCCCATTCGATGACGGTTTTTGTGACGCCCGAAACAGAATAGTTGTGTTCCGGGCTGACGATGACGAGCGCGTCGGCCGCCCGGATCGCATCGCGCAAGATGCGGACCGCCTTGGGCGGATCTTCGATATCGAGATCTTGATTGTAGAGCGGGATGCCGCTAATGTCGAGAATGTTCATCACGACGTCAGGCGGAGCAACCTGTTTCAGCGCCCGTAAGAGCATGCGATTGTAGGAACCCTTGCGCAAGCTGCCCGCAAATCCGGCAAACGTCAATTTCTTTTCCGCCATGAGGCCCCATTCAAGCCTGCGGTCGATTGCCTCCTTGTTAGGAAACCCGACTGCAAGGGAAAGCACACCACATGGCAACTCGCAAATGGTCGCAGAGAGTGACGCAGACGAGCAATGCGATGGACCTCTCGACGGGAGTCTTCACGCTCACCGACCCCAAGGCTATCGCGCGCTCGCTCAAGCGGTCTGCCGAACGAAGCCATCGCCGCAAAGCGGAACCATTTCGGTCAGCGATGTCGATGCTGAATCTCTATATCAATCGCGCCGGCAAGAATTTGCCCGCGCGGCGCAGAGCAATCCTGAACAGGGCAAAGGACGAATTGCGCGCGCTCTACGGCAAAAATAAATAACGCTACTGAGCGGCAGTGACGATCGCTTGCAGCTCCGCGATGTGCTCGAGAAAGGCTTTGCGGCCGGCTCGACTCAGCTGGTAGCGCATTAAAACATAGCAAATAGCTTTTTCTTGCTGCCAGCCAGAACGACACTGAAGTACCCGCTAATTGGGCCAATTCAAAAGAAAAAGCGCGGCATCGCTGCCGCGCTTTTCGTTGTTACGCTCTGCTGGCGCTAACCGGTTATGACAAAGGCTGCCGACGCGGAAAGATCCGACGTGCCG
>DATGHT010000137.1:0-2678 GCA_035307865.1 Candidatus Eremiobacteraceae bacterium
CGCCGGTCGAGCCGGAAAGCAACCTCTTCGCGGGCGTTCCCATGGCCACGATCCCGCAAATGACGATCGTCGAAAGCGGTCCGATGCCTGCGTTGCCGCAGCCCAGAAAGGCAACGGCGCGCAAACAGGAGCCGCCCTCAAAGTCGACCCTCGGCAAAATGACTTACTCCTTCGAGGAGGGCAGCGCGGCGCAGCGTGACTTGCTGGGCGGCAAGGGCGCAGGCCTCTCCGAAATGACCCGCATCGGGCTGCCGGTGCCTCCCGGCTTCACGATCACGACGGAAGTGTGCCGCCGCTACGTCGAGCTGGGCCGTCAGTTTCCACCCGGTCTAGATGAAGAAACGCACCGTCGCATCGCAGAGCTCGAGCGCAAGACAGGCAAGGAATTCGGCGGTGAGACCAACCCGTTGCTGGTGTCGGTGCGCTCGGGCGCTCGGGTCAGCATGCCGGGCATGATGGACACCGTGCTCAACCTCGGCCTGAACAACCGCACCTGCAACGCGCTCATCGTCCTCACCAAGAACGACAAGTTCGCCTGGGATGCCTATCGCCGTTTCGTGCAGATGTTTGCAACGGTCGTCTTGGGCATGCGTCGCGATCCGTTCGATGAAGTGGTCAAGCGCTACGTCGCTAAGGCGCGCATCCCATCAGAGTCGGATCTGACCGCGCTCGCATTCCGCAACATGACGAGCGAGTTCAAAGCGCTCGTGCGCCACCATACCAAAAAGGACTTCCCCGAGGATGTGTTCGTGCAGCTGCGCATGGCGGTCGAGGCGGTCTTCAATTCGTGGAACAGCAAGCGCGCTATTGAATACCGCCGCTACGAGCGCATTCCCGATTGGTGGGGAACGGCCGTCAACGTGGTGACGATGGTCTTCGGCAACATGGGGGATGATTCAGGCACAGGCGTCGCCTTCACGCGCAACCCCTCGACCGGCGAGAAGTCGTTGTACGGCGAGTTCTTGCAAAACGCGCAAGGCGAAGACGTCGTGTCCGGCAGCCGCACGCCGGTGAAGATCTCGGTGCTGGAAAAACAGCAGCCGAAGATCTACAAACAGTTCCTCGACATCGCGAGCAAGCTCGAAAAGCACTATCGCGATATGCAAGACATTGAGTTCACGGTCGAGCGCGGACGGCTCTACGTGCTGCAATGCCGTTCGGGCAAGCGCAGCGCAGCGGCAGCCGTGCAGATCGCCGCCGATATGGTGAAGGAGCATCTGATCAGCCGTGAAGAGGCGCTCATGCGCATCGAGCCGGCCTCCTTGCAGACGCTGCTGCACGCGCAGATCGACGAGAAAGCCAAAGCGTCGCCCTTGGCCAAGGGCTTGAACGCGTCGCCGGGCGCTGCCGCGGGCATCGTGGTCTTCGATCCGGATGACGCCGTCGAACTCAAGCGTCAGAACAAACGGACCATTCTCGTGCGGCCGATGACGACGCCCGACGATGTGCACGGCATGGTTGCGGCGGAGGGTATCTTGACCTCGCAAGGCGGGGCGACGTCGCACGCCGCCGTCGTCGCACGCGGCATGGGCAAGCCGGCCGTGGTCGGCTGCGAGTCGCTGCTGATAGATTTGCGGGCTCGGCAGTTCAGCGTGAAAGGCGAAGTCATTCGCGCGGGCGACACCATCACGATCGACGGCACCACCGGCTTGGTCTTTCGCGGCGAGCTGCGCATGCAAGCCGCGAAGCTGTCGCCGCAATTCCATCACGTGCTGAAATGGGCCGACGAGTACAAGCGTCTCGGCGTCTACGCCAATGCGGACACCCCCGAGGACGCGATCAAGTCGAGGGATTTCGGCGCCGAAGGCATCGGCTTGTGCCGCACCGAGCACATGTTCATGCAGCAAGAGCGCCTGCCGGTCGTGCAGGAGATGATTCTTGCCGAGACTCCCGATTCGCGGCGCAAATGTCTGGAGCAGCTGCTCCCTATGCAGCGCGAAGATTTCCAAGGCATTTTCCACGCGATGAAGGGCTTGCCGGTCACCATCCGGTTGCTCGACCCGCCGTTGCACGAGTTTCTCCCCAGCCTAGAAGACTTGCTCGTGGAAGTCACGGAGCTGCGCCTGACCAAAGGCGACGCCGCCACGCTGACGCAGAAGGAGCGCTTGCTGCGGCGCGTGCGCGTGTTGCACGAGAGCAACCCGATGCTGGGCTTGCGCGTGTGCCGGTTGGGCATCATCTATCCGGAAATCTACCAAATGCAAGTACGCGCCATCATGGAGGCTGCGGTCGAGGTCAAGAAAGAGAAAGTCGACGTGCGCCCGCTCATCATGATCCCGGGTGTTGGTTTGGTGACGGAGATGAAAGCGCTGCGCGACCTCGTGAGCAACGAAGCCGAGCGCATCATCAAGGCGAGCGGCGTGAAGGTTCCTTACCAGGTGGGCACCATGATCGAGTTGCCGCGGGCATGTCTCGTGGCGCACCGCATCGCCGAACATGCCGAATTCTTCTCGTTCGGGACGAACGATCTGACGCAAACCGTCTTCGGCTATTCTCGCGACGACGCCGAAGGCACGTTCATCCCGGTCTACCTCGACCGCAAGATTCTGCGAGAAGACCCCTTCCAAGTCATCGATCAGGATGGCGTCGGCGAGATGATGCGCATGGCGCTAGAGCGCGGGCACGCTACGCGACCTGAGATGAAGGTCGGCATTTGCGGCGAGCACGGCGGCGATCCC
>DATGHT010000138.1:0-2595 GCA_035307865.1 Candidatus Eremiobacteraceae bacterium
GGGTGAGGGCACCGCTAAACGTTTTGCTGGCCAGCAGGTCGTTCTTCACGCGCAGCGTAGCGGAAGGATCGATGCCGATCGCGTTCGTGTCGTCAGCTTGAGCGGCGGCGGGTTCGTGTGGAACCGGCTGGTCTGAATCGGCTGCCGGTAACGTTTCTGTAACACCGCTTTCGACGAGATGCACGCGCGGAAGCGCCAACGTCGCTTGCACCGCCCGCAAGTCGACGAGCAACGAGGCGGCATCCGGATAACGGCGCGCCGGGTCTTTATCGAGCAGTCGCATGACGATGCGCTCGAGTGCGGGAGGAATGGCCGGATTGACGTGCCGCGGCGGTTTGGGCCGGTCGTTGACGTGCGCATACATCACCGCGACCAGGTCGCCCGACTCCAACGGGAAGGGAAGCGTGCCGCAGAGCAGCTCGTATAACAGCACCCCGACCGAATACAGATCGCTTGCGCGATCGCCCGATTTGCCTAAAAAACGTTCCGGCGGGAGATAGGCAATGGTCCCGACGATCTGGCCGCTTTGCGTCAAGTTTGAAATATCGCTCATGCGGCGCGCCAAACCGAAGTCCATCACCTTGACAGCGTGCTCGTGGCCGATCATCAAGTTACCGGGCTTGATATCGCGGTGAATGATCCCTTGACCGTGAGCGTACTGCAGCGCTTCCAAGACTTGAACGGTCATGCCGATCGCAGTCTCGAGCGAAAGATTCTTCCGGTCCATCTCGCGCAACGTCTTGCCGCGCACGAACTCCAAAATGATGTAGGAAAGACTTTGATCGACACCCACGTCGTACACCGCCACGATGTTGGGGTGGTTGAGGCGCGCCATGGATTGCGCTTCCAAGAGGAAGCGCTGCCGAACCTCGTCTGAGTGTTCGGTCAAGACTTTGATCGCAACTTCGCGTTCGAGCACGTGGTCGATGCCGCGAAAAACCTCGCCCATACCGCCTTTCCCGATACGCTCGGCGATGCGGTAGCGATTGGCTAAAACGCTGTCTGCGGCTAACGCAATAGTCATGTTGTAAAAGCAGCCTTCAAATGAGTAATATCGGTGTTTTTGGAGCTCTTCATCACGCACACCACGTCAAATCTGATGCGTTGAAAAACCCGGCCGCAGTATGAGAGGTACACCTGGGCGGCTTTGCGGACACGCCCTTGTTTGACGGGCGTCACGGCCTCGATGGGCGCACCGCGTGCTAAGCTGCGTCGCAGCTTGACCTCAACGAAGACCAGGGTGGCTCCATCGAGGGCGATGAGGTCGACTTCGCCTCCGTGACAGCGGAAGTTGCGCTCGAGCACGTGGTAGCCGCGGACGGTAAGGTAACTCGCGGCGGTGCGCTCGCCCTCGCTGCCGAGGGCAGCGGTCCGCGCCGAAACCGCGCGCTTCAAAGCGCCGCGCCGTCGAACTCGAAGTCGAACGAGGGCTGCAGGACGGGCGCGAACGAGCGTCTATGGATTGGGGTAGGACCGAGCCGGGACAACGCGCTCAGGTGTTCGGGCGTTCCGTAGCCTTTGTGTTGGGCAAACCCATATTCCGGATACAGCGAATCGTATTCGCTCATCCAAAGATCGCGATGCACTTTTGCGAGGATACTGGCAGCGGCGATCACCGCGCATTTTGCATCACCGTCGATGATGGGCCGCTGCGGAAACAGGCACTGCGGGATGTTGACCGCATCGACAAAGACCTGGCAGGGAGGAACGGTCAGGCCCGCCAGGGCCCGCGCCATGGCCACTTTGGTGGCCGCAAGGATATTGTAGCGATCGATTTCCTCGGGGCTTGCCGACCCGATCGAAAACGAGACCACGCGCGCCCGGATCGCTTCGTTGAGGAGCTCGCGGCGCGCCAGCGGCACAATCTTGCTGTCGTTGAGAAACTCGAGGTAGATGGGCTTGTCGACGACGACCGCGCACGCCACGACGGGGCCGGCCAAAGGGCCGCGGCCTGCTTCGTCAATGCCGCAGACCAACCGCGCTCCACTCTTCCACGCTTGGCGTTCGAACGAATGCAACCGGTAGAGGCGGCGGCGCTCCTTCGGTGTCATGAAGCTGTCTTTATGGTTCCTCGAACGTAATGCGGCCGAAGTTGCCGGCGCGAAACTCTGTCACAAGGGTTCGCGCGGCGTTGAGGCGGTCAGGTTCGCCGCCGCGCCGCAGCATCCCGCGTTGCCGCGCGAAGGTTTCTAAATCGAGCGCATTCGATTCTCGCGGGCGATGCCGGCCAAGCCAAGCGTAGAATTGCGACGCAACCTGTTCGACATCGAACGCGCTTTCGGGTAATACGCCGCAAAGCGCGAGCTGCCAAGCGGTTTCAGCGTCTGCGATTTTGGGCGCAAGCACGCCAGGAGTATCGAGTATTTCCGCTTTGGTGTCAAGTGGAATCCAGCGGACTTGCCGCGTGACACCGGGTTTGTTCTGCGTCACAGCACTCTTGTGGCGTGTCAGCGCATTGATGACCGACGACTTGCCGGTGTTTGGCGCGCCAACCACTGCGATGTGCAGGCGCCCGCGCCGCGCTTTTTGTTCGAGCAGCGCCGCGCGCATCGTCCGTAATGATGCTGCGCGGGTGCCAACTCCCGTAAACGCACG
>DATGHT010000139.1:0-2004 GCA_035307865.1 Candidatus Eremiobacteraceae bacterium
TCAGGCTTTAATCGCAGCGAACCCGACGATCTTCGCCGACTGTACGGTCACGAATTCGATCGGCGCGGAGGCTGCCGATACCACGCTCATCGACGAGCAGAACTGGGACACGCATCCGCAACTCTGCGTGATGATGGGTGACAGCCTCATGGATTCGACCGCGGGATTCACCGTGCATCCGGAACTGGGCTGCCGCAGAACCAGTGCTGGGCGCAGCCCGTCGCCGCGAAGCTCGCGCCCTACACGACGACCCCCGATTTCGCGGGCTTCTGGAACAGGTCCGCCTACACCAACGATGCCGCGCTGTCGCGCGCGCGCATCTGCTGGAAGTTTGCGAACCGCGGCTGGCGGCTCGCAACGCTCCCGGGCATCGCCTATCCGGGCCCGCTCGGCGCCTGGGCCGATCAGAAGGCCTATCTGCAATGCATTCCTGTGGCGCCCGATCAGCAGCTTGCCATCATCATTCAGGCCGGCTGCAACGACCAGCACGAGACGCTCGGCAGCACCGTTCTGCTCTATGGCCGGCCCGAATTCGGTCGCCCCAACATGATCGAAGATTGCCTGGTGCCCCTCGTTGCGATGATCCGCGGCCTCTATCCGGCGGCGAAGTTTCCCGACGTCAAGATCGGCGTCATGACCCCGATCGCACGATGGTGGCCGGCGAATGCCAAAGCGGCCAATGGCCAACTCATGAACGAGTGGGGAAACGCGCAATTCTCGGCCTATGCCAATTGGCTGACGATCCTCGGCAATCCCCAGTCGATCGGTGTAGACGCGGTCTGGGACAGCCGCAGAGATGCCGCGCTCGACTGCCGGAAAGCCGCAACCGTCACCCTCAACAGCACGGTCTATCAGGCTGACCGCACGCATCTGATGGCGAACGGATACGTCCATCACCTTGGGCGGGGCGCGACAGCGCTGCTCGACAGGTTTTGGGCATGACGGGGGCATAAGGTCGTCTCAAGCAACACCGGATGCGCTGCCTTGGGCTGGAGAGCGGCGCATTTGACTCCGCGAGGAGTCGACTGCAGCGTACCGCGCGGCGGCGACCGCGCAGGTTGCCTTACGACATTACGGCTGCGCTGCGCTTCATTCTGAGCCTCAACATCACGAGGTAGGCGAAGTAGATCGCCCCGAACCCAGATATCACGGTGCCGAAGATGGGGATTTCCAGGGTGCTGCTGTGGCGCATGAAGATGGCACCGGCCAAGTTGAACAGGTTCACCCCGAGGGCGAGTGCGGCGCTACCGGCCATCACAACCATAAGCTTCGCTGAGACTTTGGAGGCAAATCGCTCCGTTCCTTCGCGCATGGTGATGCGCACGCCGGATCGGGGCAACCCAACCAGCAGCGGCTCAAGCCGGCGCATGCTGTAAATGTGAATAGCTGCGAGGTACGGCAGGAAAAGTGCGAGGCTGAGCAAGATGGCCTCGATCGTGATGATGCCGCCCGGCGCGCCGATCCTTCCGGACAGGTGCGCGGTAGCGGTGACATGGCCCGCGTCGTCAGCCAAATTCACGTTGGTGCCCCCTGCGCCGAACGCTACCACGGCAGGCTTCCCAGGGTTTCCGTGCGGATCGAACCCCGTCACCGTGACGGTGGCGCCGTCACCGGGCGGGCCGCTCACATGAAACTCGACGCGCGAACTGCCGCTTGTCAACGTGCCCGTGCTGCCGGATTGTCCGATCATTTGGGAGTAAGTCGTAGTGCTGCCCCCGACATGGGTCTCGGCCACATTGAGCGTGCCGCCCTGAAGCGCAAGCCAGACTGTGCCCCCGATCAGCGCAACGGGGATAAGCACCGCCGCAACGAAGACGAACGGCTTGATAGATCTCAACGTCTCGCGGATACAGGTCGCAATCGCTTGCTTTTGAGCCTCGTTTACCAGAAAGCGCCGTTGGGGGCCGAAGAGCCAGCGGTTGTTGGTTTGAAACACATAGCCGTCCGGGATGCGTTTGAACGCAAGTTCTTCAAGTCCATTATATAATCCGGCCATCGTTGCCT
>DATGHT010000140.1:0-5393 GCA_035307865.1 Candidatus Eremiobacteraceae bacterium
CGACCGGGCGGCATGGAGATGAGCCGCATGATCGACAGCGCGGTGACGCTCTTGCCGGAGCCGGATTCACCGACGATTCCCAGCGTTTCGCCGGCCTCGAGCGAAAACGACAGCCCATTGACTGCGCGCACGATGCCGTCGTCGGTGGAAAACGTGACTTCTAGGTCTTTAACCGAGAGTAAAGCCATGAGGGTCTATGAAGATACCCCGTGGGACGGAATAGCGCACATTCCTAAGCGGGACGGTTTTTTCCTATGGTAGAAACGCGACGGCGACCGGCCGCGTTCCTTCATATAACTGTCAGCGCGTGGCGATGAAATACAAGATCGCGAGGAACACGAAGGCGACGGCCACACCGCCCGTCAGCCGCGTGAGCTGCTGATCGAATCCGAGCCTGCCGCGATACGATGCCTCCGCCCGGCCGCCGATGCTCCCGGAAAGCCCCTCGTTCTTCGTGGTCTGCACCGACATCAATGCGACCAGGCCGAAGGCCGACAAAATGAATAGCCATTGGATGATTTCAACCAGGATCGGGTACTTCGTCGCGAAGGTTTGTTGTTGGAATTGGAAGAGCGCGCTCGGCAGCGGCGCCGGCGTCGGCACCGAGGGTGAGCCGGCAGCCAGGCTAACGATGGTCGCAAGGATGGAAGAGGCCATAAGCAATTCGGATTCGGCGCTACGGCCTTGGCGCCCCTTTGGTGGCCCCGTCAGAAGCAGCAGCGGCGCCTTCCAGCTCGTGCAAGAACGCGATGAGGTCTGGCGCGATGAGCGCGAGTTGCGGGGGCACGGTCATGAGATGGCGGCCGGTGCGATAGAGGCGACGACGGCGAACCTCGCTCGCGACCCGCGCGGTGATGTATGCGGCGTTGCCGGAAGGCACCGTTTCGTCGCGCACGCTGTGCAGCGCCAGCAGCGGGGCGCGAACCGCCGGCAGCTCTTGCCGCACGAGTTCGAGCACCTGCAGAAAAGTGACCAGCGATGAGGTGGGCGTTGTGCGGTAGCCGACCACCTCGCCCCGCCAGGCTGAGAAATTGCTGATGACGTTGCGCCAGGGCGAGAAGCGATGGGCGATGGGAATGCCCTGCTGCACGGGGTACGCCATGTACACGGGTGCGGCGATCGTGACCAAGCCTTCCAGCGGATGCTTCGCCGCCAGGTGCAGCCCGAGCGTGCCGCCCATCGATTGTCCGACGATGTAGAGCCTTTTGAAACGGGCTCGTGCCGCCTGGTACGCTTCTTCGGCGAGCGCAAAAAAATCGTCTGCGCTGACGCCGTGCAAATCGTCCGGGTGCGTGCCATGTCCTGCCAGCGCCGGACCGAGCACGCCGAAACCGGCGCGCTGCAGCAGCAAGCCCAATTCGCGCACCTCAAAGCAACTGCCCGAAAAACCATGCAGAAGCAAAACACCGCTCGCGCCGCCTGCAAGCTCGAACGGTTCTGCACCGGGCATGTACCTTTTCGTCGTGACCGAGGTCATGAAGCTTTGTGGTTCTGCAGCCGGATTGCTTTACACTGTCGGCTGCGGTCGTTATAATGTAGCCAATGCGTCATCTCCGGCGGCGTCACATCGAGGGCGCTGATTCGGTTGCCGATTCCGATCAGCATAACGTTGTCGCCATTCGCGAGCATCGCGCTGTCGTCGAATTCGCGCGCACGCTTTCCACGATCTTCAATCCCTTCGTGAGCGCGACGACGCTGTTCATCATCGTCGCGCGCGCATACTCGAGCAGCATCCGCGAGTTCTGGGAGCTGTCGTTCGCGGGATTGCTGTTCTTCACGGTCGCGCCCGTGTTGTGCATTTTCTATCTGTACCTCAGCGGCCGCATCTCCGACTTCGACATGTCCGATCGCACGGAGCGCCGGCGCGGGTTCATCGGCTTTGTCGTCACCTACTTCGTCGCAGCGCTCATCCTGACGCTGGTCCATGCGCCGGTTCAGCTCATCGCGATAACCTGGGGCTATTTGGGCGCGACCGTCGTCATCATGTTCGTGACGCGCTGGTGGAAGATCAGCACGCATGCATTCGGTATTACCGGACCGTTTGCGGCGATGTTTCTGCTCTTCAACTTGCAGCCGCTGCCTTACGTCGGGATCGTGCCGCTTGTCTGGTGGGCGCGGGTCTATCTACGCAGCCACACCTTGCTCCAAGTGCTGGCGGGTGCGGCCCTAGCGGTCATCTCGACGGTCGTCTTCTTCAAACTCTTCCATCTGTTGTAGCTAGCCCCGAGCGCCGCTGCTCGCGGTTGAATGCGCGGCTGGGAAGGTGACGCGGCGCGTGTCGTTCGCGACCAGCCCTGAGAGTTGCAGTGCGTGGCGCGCAAAATCTTCCACGTCGCCGCTCACAGCGAACAGCAAGCGTCCATCGCCCGGTTCGTCGCCCGCCAGCGCGTCCGCGCAGGCCTGCGCACAGGCCTCCGCCGGATCCACGACCGCGACGGACGGCTGCAGAGCGGTAATGAACCAGCGGCTCAAGTGCGGAAAATGCGTGCAGCCGAGGATAAGGGTGTCGCAGTTCGCTGCGCGCACCGGCTGCATGTACGAGTCCACGGCCGTGCGCGCGCGTTCGCTGTTCCATTCGCCGCCTTCGACGATCGGAACCAACGCCGGCGCAGCCACCGACGTCACGATTGCGGCCGGCTGCAGCGCGTGGATCTTGCGCTCGAAGATTCCGCTTGCGATCGTGCCGTGGGTTGCGACGACGCCGATATTGAGCGTCTTGCTCGCCCTGATACCAGCCGTCGCACCGAGCTCCGCGATCCCGAGCTGTCGCACCGTGCCGGCTACTCCGCCGCTGGCCTCGAAAGCGGCGCACGTCGTTCCCGACGCCACGATGATGAGCGCGGGATCCAGCGGAGTGAGCCATTCGATCATCTGGCGTCCGAACAGTGCGACTTCGTCCAAGGGGCGATCGCCGTACGGCACGTGCGCGGTGTCTGCAAAATAGGTCACGTCGACATCCGGCAGCAGGTTGCGCAATGCCGTGAGAACCGTCAACCCGCCCAATCCGGAATCGATCATCCCCACGTGGCGCACGCGAGCATTCATTGTTGGGGTGAGCCGCCGGTGAAGTCGTTGATGCCGCGCGCAATCGCGTCGGCCATCTTGTTCATAAACCATGGCTGCGCCAGCAACGAAGCGTCGTGCGGATTGCTGAGATAAGCAGTTTCGACGAGAATCGCAGGCATGAATGTGTGATGGATGACGTAAAAGTTTTCACGGTGGATGCCGGCGTCGGCGACACCGGTCGATAGCGCCGCGGCTGCCTCGATGGTTTGCGCGAAGATACGATCTTCCGGCTTCCAATAATACGTGGTCACGCCGTTGGGGGAGCTAGAGGTCGACGCGTTGACGTGCACACTAATGAAGAGCCGTGCGCCGGCCGCATTGGCGATGTCGCAGCGGGCTTGCAGCTCCTGATCGTCGTTGCCGCCGGGATCGCCGACTTCGTAGTCACCCTCTCGCGTGAGCACAACGTGCCAGCCCGCATGCTCGAGATCGGCTTTGAGGCGTTGCGCGATCGCGAATGTGACGTGACTTTCCACCAGGCCCACCGAACGGTTGAGCGAGCCTGGATCGTTGCCGCCGTGACCGGGATCGATCACGATGAGATTGGGATTGGTCGGACCGCGCGTTGCTGCGGCCACGCGCGCCGTCCGCGGCGCGACGGAAATGGCGCCGACACCACTGGTCGGCGCATCCAAAGCAGGCGGCGACGCCAAGATCTCGATGCCAAGCTGGTTGGGCGAACCTTCCACGGCGCCGAGGCGCACGTCAATCGCTTGCGTGGGATTGATCGAGACGCGCACGATGTGATTGGGAAAAAGCTGATGCTGGCTGACTTTGATGCTCTGCACCGTAGGCAGCTTCACGGTGAGATCGCGCGCCGGTCCGATCAGCTCCGCAGGTTGGATGTCGACCCAGAAGCGATTGTCGGGATCTCCCAAGCGGTGCCACTCGAAACTGACCGACCCGCTCAAGACGAGCGTAACGCGGCTTGCGCCGGAGGTATCGGTCACGAACACGTCGCTGATCTTCTCCAACGGTTCGGCGCTCGTACCCGGTGAGGGCTGCGTAGCGGGTTGGTCGCTCGAGCTCTCGGGTTCCGGACTCTCGCCCGGTTGCAACGAGTTGGAGGGTGACGGGCTGCCTGCCTCATTCGCCGGCAAGGGTTGGGCAGTCGGCACGGGTTGCGCTGGAGGCGCATTGGTGGGCGTCTGCGTCGGGCTCGACGTTAGTGGGCGGCTGACGGGCGTCGCAGTCGGCTGATTGCTGCCCTGGCCGCTTGCCGCGGGGGGTCGCGTGAGCATCACCGACGGTGCAGCAGCGACGGCCGCCAAGCGCAGATCGTTATTGTCGCGCGCGAACACGACGTCGAGCGCGTTATTGCCCGGCAAACGATGCGAGGCGAAGTGCACGCCGCGCTGGACTTCGATGTTCAGCGTCGTGATCGGAAAGCCGGGCGGTCCGCTCTGCACGAAGGTCGCGACGCGCGCATCGCGTCCTCCCAGCCATATCTTGGGCACGGCCGCGTTCTTGAAGCCGGGGAACTGCAACGTGAGGGTGGCGCGGCCCGCCTTCCCCGCATAAGAAGTCCGCCAGGTTAGCGGGGCCGACCCTTGGATTTCCAGGATCGTACGGCGCTGTCCGATGCGTTTCACCGCCGACACGATTTGCGGCACGAAGGCAAACCCGCCGTTGAAACGGTGCACGGCGAGGCCGAGCGCATCTGCCAGCGGCAAGAGCGGCAGATACAATTGGTTTTGGTGATAGAAAGGCGCGAACGGGATGCCTTGGGAGCTGTCCCCCACTGCCACTGCATTGCTGCCGACGGTGAAGGTGATCAGGGTGCCGTCCGCGCGCGTGATCGCCACAAAGCGCGTTCCCGGCTGCCATTCCAAGCGCGCACCCACGCTGCTCAGCATGCTCGCGAGCCCGGTATCGTCGACGCGCGCCACCAGGCCCCCGTGGGCCGTGCCGAGATTGTCGAAGCGTTGTTCGCGGCCGGAAACAAAGATCTGCGCGGGATTGCTTTCCACGGTTGTGCCGATGCTTTGCGCTAGCGCACCGTGCGCAAGCGCCGCCTGCAAACACACGCACGCCGCCAGGACGATCGCTGCGACACGCTGTCGAATTGCGAAAAATTCCGGCTTCATTCCGCGAAGGTGCTGCGGTTGAGCGGCTCGTCGAGCTCGAATGCGCCGCCCGGCAAGGATGCTTGCTTCTTGCCGTCGATGAGCACTTGCACGCTTGACAAGCCAGGCAGTCCGGTCAACGTGTACGTGAGCGACTTGAACATCGCAGCCTCGTCGGTGCCGCCGCCCTGGAACGACCGGGAGAGCGGTCCGCGCAGGTTGACGATCGCGGTGCTGCCTTGTTGCGAGACGGTCGCCTGG
>DATGHT010000141.1:0-9444 GCA_035307865.1 Candidatus Eremiobacteraceae bacterium
GTCCGCAAATCCGTTGCTCGTGCAGCACAAACAGCAGCTCGATTATGCGTTGCGTGAATCCGGCGGCCAAGCCGCGCCGGACGGCCGCATCATGCTCTTCCTGACGACTGCCAGCAACCCGCAACGCGCCTCTGCTGCGACCGCTTTGCGCGCGGCGCTCAGCGCGGCGAGCGACAGCCTTGCGACCGCGAAAACCAACGATCGCAGCGCTCAATTCGATTTGAACGATTTGATGCAGAAGATCGACAAGTTTGCGCCCGCGCTGCAGTCCCTCTCGCCCGGTTCCCGCCAGCAAAACGCCGGCGGTGCGGCGGATAGCTTGGCGCACCTCACGCGCGACATCTCCGGAACGATAAGCTTGCTGCAGGATACCTTAGCGACGGCACCCGGACTCATCGGCCCTAACACGGACGCGCTGCGGGAGATGGCCGGTCCCTTTGCCGATCCCGGCCCGCTCACGCCGAAGTTCCAAGCGCTGCTCGCCTATTATCCGCGTATGACGGCGCAGCTCGACGGCTCCAATCAGGCGTTACTTCAGAGCATCCAAGCCAGCCGCGATGCGATCGCGCAAGCGCTGAACGCCGTGCAAGTGTCGCAAGATACGCTGCAGCCGCCGCCCGATTCTCAAGTGCAGTCCGGGCCGCCGATACATCCGAACGCGCAGCCGGCCATCGCCGCCTGGGACCGCGCGCTCGAGGCCGCGCAACGCGCCTCCGATCAGATGTATGCGGCGCAGACCGCCGGCTTGTCCGCCGAAATCACCTTGCTCGACGTGTTCTCGTCGCCCGAGCGCTACGCGGCGTTCCGGCAAGCGCTCGTCGTGCGCTTCCCCGGCGTCACACCGCCGGACTACAACCAGGCGCTCCGATCCGGCGTGACGCCGGGCGACATCGCGTGCGCCAGCTGGCTCGCATTCGACACGCAACGCCCGCTCAACGATGTGCTCGCAGCCTCAAAGAGGTCGGGTCAGGACTGCGAGCAAACAGCGCTCGCTTCGCATCTGCTCGGCGAATCGATGGAGATCGCCGAAGGCCTCGTGTATGAGGATTACGTCGATGCGCCCGCGCTGCTCAAGAAGTAGAGCCGGCAGCTACGAGCCTTCGCCGCCGTCGGGTCCATAAAAGAACACCCAGGTTTCGAAACCGTCGCTGAACTCTTCAAAGCGGTGTTCCACCCCTGCCGCCGCGAACAGCACCATGCCGGGCTCGAATGCTATTTTGTCGCCCGCGCAGTTGAACGTGCCGCTGCCGGCCGCGATGACGTAGATCTCGTCGCGGCGGTGCGGCGTTTGATCGTCTACTCCTTTGGGCGCATAATACTTTACGTCCAGGCTTCCGTGCGTGAACAAGCGCACCGAATCCTCATTCTGTTTGCGCAGCGCTTCGCGCGCTTGTATGAGCGAGCTCGCCAGCAACATGATTACCTTTCTCCCCGCTAGAAGGCGCGGACTACATTGGAGTAATCGTGCCGCAGACCCCGCACACCGAACATCATTTCACCGCCAGCGAAACCATCCGCGACATCGTCATCGGTATGTCGGATGGTTTGACGGTTCCTTTCGCGCTCACCGCTGGACTGTCGGGGGCGGTCAACACCACCCATGTCGTCGTCATCGCCGGCTTGGCAGAGATCGCTGCCGGCGCGATCGCCATGGGACTGGGTGGCTATCTGGCTGCGCGCAGCGATGCCGACCACTACACAAGCGAGCAGCAACGCGAACGCGACGAAGTCAAAACCAAGACACAAGCGGAAATCGAAGAGACCGAAGCGATCTTTCGCTCCTACGGGTTAAGCAAAGAGCAGATCGCCCCCATCATCGCTGCGATGCGAGCCAACCCGGAAGCGTGGGTCGATTTCATGATGCGCTTCGAGTTGGGACTCGAGAAACCGGCCTCAGGCCGCGCGCTCTTCAGCTCGACGACGATCGGCATGTCCTACGTCTTCGGCGGCCTGATCCCGCTGCTGCCGTACTTCTTCATTCCGGCGTTGCGGCCGGCGCTGTTTTGGTCGATCGCGGTCACCGTCGCGGCATTGTTCGTCTTCGGCTTCTTCAAAGGCCGCTTCACTGGCCAAAATCCGTTCCGTTCGGGTTTCCAGACGATGTTCGTGGGCGGCCTCGCGGCCGCAGCGGCGTTCGGCTTAGCGCGCCTGATCTCGCGCTGACTCTCTTAGCGGGCGTGCAGCGTCATGCGCTGCCACTCCGGCTGCAGCGACTGCAGGCTCACGTCGCGGAATCCGCAGGTCTTGAGCATGCCCGTCATGGCCGCAGGGTTTGGGCCAAACCAATTGCCTTGATCGCCCAGCAGTTCATCCCCCGGATAAAACGCCAGCGCCGGCTTCTCTTGGTCGAGCATGTCGCAGTGCGTTTCGACGATCGCCAAACCACCCGCTGCGGTCACATCGCGCAGCCGCTCCAAGGCCAACAGTGGGTGGCGCATATGATAGATGACGCCGAAAAAGAACACGACGTCGAATTGGCCGACCTCGTCACGGCTCAGTTCCATCACGTCGATGACGCGGTCTTCCACGTCAAGCCCCAGCGCTTCGCGCGCTAGCAAGAACGCCTCCCGGTTTCCCCAGCCGCCGTGGCCCCACGAGAACTTGTCGGTGGCCAGCACGCGCTTCGCGCCGCGCCGCTTGGCCTCGAAACTCCAACCGCCGTCCCAGCAGCCGATGTCCAGAACTGTCTTGCCGCTCAGATCTTTCGGAACTGCAAAGCGCTCGCCGTGCATCGCACCGACAGGGTCATAAAAGCCGGGTGTGACGACTCCCTGGCCGAGATCGATGATATGCCACCACTTCAGCTTTTCGACGCGTTGCTTCAGATCGTCACGGGAAATCGTTTTCACCGGCAGCCTCCAAGAGGGCAAAGCGACGCTCCGTTTTTGGTTTGCGATGCCTTTTGACCTCTGTCCCTCCGCCCCGCGTCAGATCGACCATTCCCAAACGTTCCAAAACGTCGAGTTGGTCTTGCCGGGCCGGTAGCCGCGCAGATCGGAGTTGACGACATCCTGGTCTTGGTCGAACCACAAGACGTAGAACGGCAGATCCTCGACGATTGCCGCTTGGATGCGCTGGTAGGCGCGCTTGCGGACGGCCCTGTCATAACTGGTCCGCGCGATTGCCTCGGCTTGGTCGAGCGTGGGACTGCAGTAGTGATACACGTTCCAGCCGGCAGGCGGCGTGAGCGCGCAGCCGTACAACTGGAATTGATCGGGATCGATCGACTCCGTCCAGCCTTCATAGCTGATGTCGAATTTACCTGATTGCTCGACTCCGCTGCCCAACGCATAGAGAACGTTGTTGGGGTAGTTCTTGATGCTTACGTCCACGCCCAGCGCGCGCCACTCTTGCTGCATCACGATCTGCGCGGTATTCTGCGTGGCGCTGCCGGTGGGGCCGGCCATCACCAGTTGCAATGGCTGTCCGTTCTTGTAGCGGGTTCCGTTCGCACCGAGGCGCCAGCCCGCGGCGTCCAGCAGCCGGGCGGCGAGGGTTGGATTGTAGTCGTAGCGCTTGAGCGTTGCGGCGTGCGACCAGCGCCAAGGCGGTTGGTCGCTGTCGGCGCGCAAGAAAACGCCATGCGTTGAAACGCGGATGATTTGCGGCACGTCGATCGCGTAGATCAGCGCCTGCCGCACCCGCTTGTCGCTCACCCCGGGGCGGCTCTGATTGAAGCCAATATCGTTGAACGTCGAAAACGGGTAGCGGTAGACAACGGTGCCGGCGATGGCGCCGAATTCCGGCGCCTGCTCGGCTGACGCGAGATGGTAAAAATCGAGCTCGTGCGTGCGCACCTGCGTGAGCAGCGTGGTATCGCTGGGGACGACGTGGTAATCGATCTCCCGCAGCTTGGGTGGGCCGCGCCAATAGCGCTTGTTCGCGACGAACTTGATGAACACGCCCGGTTCGTAGGCAGCCACGCGGAATGGCCCGGTTCCGATGGGCAGCCTGTTGTACTCCGCGTGATTGATATCGCTGACGCCCGCCAAAATGTGTTTCGGGATCAGGCAATAGCTCGTGAAGAACATGCTGGTGAAGGGGGCATAGGGCTTGCGCATGTGCACGACCGCAGTGTATGGATCGGGCGCCTCGATGGCGGCGACGCTGTCGTAATCGGTGCGCGACTGCACGATGTTGTTGGGATTCATCACTTGCTGCCAAGAAAAAACCACATCCGCAGCAGTGAAGGGCTGGCCATCCTGCCATACGACGCCGTGCCGCAGATGGTAGGTGATCGTGCGACCGTCTGCGCTGATGCCTTGATTGGCGAGCGTCGGTTCTGCAAGCGCGAGTTCGGGCACGAGCTGTTCGCGGTCGTCGATGAAAAAGAGCCGCGCGCACCAGAAACTTGCGAGCTCCTCGTCGACCGTCAGCGTGCCCAGCATGCGATTGAGGTTGTCAGGGACTTGGCTGCCGCCGATGCGCAAGACGCCGTGAACAGTCCAGGGATTGCCGGCGGCCTGCACGCCACCGCCTTGTGTGGCCACGCGGCTGCATGCACTCAGCACCAAAATAGCCAAGATCGCAGAGGCGGCCCGCAGCAAGCGCATGCCGCGTGGTTGACAACCCGCTTGCCAAATGCCTTTGCAATGGGAAAATAGCTCTCAGCCCCTTCTAAAGTTGACGTAGTATAATGTAGGCTTCTGACAAAGCAGGTGATATCCGACCGCTCGAGACCGCACCAAAAACATCTGCACGAACGTTATCAACAGCGACCATCTTCTGATGAGAAAGCGCATATGAGCCAAACTATCGACACCGAAGCTGCAGTCAGCGCGCCGCGTTACGACGCCGAGCCCGACCATTACCGCAGTGCGCGCCGGCCGCGCCGGTTCCGCCTCAATCGCACGGCAATCATCGCCATCCTGCTGGTCGCTATCGCGATCGTCGTCTATCTGATCGTGCGCAACTCGAGCGCCAAGAACTCCGCCAACTACATCACTGCGCCGGTCACGCGTACGACGATCAACGCCACGATCCAGGAAACCGGCACCATCAATCCGGTGAATCAAGTGCAAGTCGGCACGCAGGTGTCCGGCACGATCGCGCAACTCAATGTGGACTATAACTCGCTGGTGCATAAAGGGCAGGTCTTGGCGCAGCTGGACCCCACAAGTTTCGAAGCCGCGGCGGCGCAGGCCCACGCCAACCTGGCGGCAGCGCAATCCCAATCAGCGGCCAGCGCGAGCACCGTCAATCAGCAAGCAGCCGCCGCGCAAAGCTCGCTCGCCAACGTGCAGCAGCTGCGCGCTAATCTCTCCGCCGCTCAAGCCAACGTCCAAAAGGCGGCCGCACAAGAGAATCTTTCGCGGCTGGCGGTGAGCCGCGACCGCTCGCTGCTCGGCCAGGGTTTCATCTCGCAGAGCCAGATGGACACGGATCAAGCAACCGAAAACAGCAATTTGCAAAGCCTGCGCGCGGCGCAAGCCGCGTACCAAGCGGCCCAGCAACAAGTGAGCGGCGCCGCCGCCCAAGTATCTGGCGCGCGCGCCGGAACGGTGACATCAGAAAATCAGGCCGGCGCAGCACAAGCGCAAATCGGCGTGGCGGCGGCGCAGGCGCAGCAAGCCGACTACAATCTGAGTCGCACCGTCATTCGCAGCCCGATCGACGGCATCGTCGTTTCGCGAGCGGTCAGCGTCGGCCAAACCGTCGCAGCCTCGTTGCAAACACCGACCTTGTTCGTGATCGCCTCGAGCCTGAAGGACATGCAAGTCGACGTCTCCGTCGATGAAGCGGACGTCGGACAACTGCGGAAAGGCCAGAGCGCGGACATCACCGTTCCCGCCTTTCCCAACGTCGATTTCCACGGCATCGTGCAGCAAGTGCGCGTCAACCCGACGACCGTGCAAAACGTCGTCACCTATGATGCCGTTGTCACGGTGCACGACGAGCAAGCCCGTCTCAAGCCGGGCATGACCGCCAACATCACCATCAGCGTGCTTCGCCGCAACAACGTGCTGGCGGTTCCGCTTGCGGCGCTGCTATTTCGCCCCGCAAGCGCGCGGGCTGCAGCCTCCGGCACAGGGGCCGGCGCAGGCGCACAAGGCGGAGCGAATAGCGGCGCAGCAGCCGGCGCGAGCAGCGGCACCTCCAGCGGCGGAGCAAACACAAGCTCGGGAGCGATCGCAGGCGCGCCCGGATCCCATGTGACCCTGTGGACGCTCGGCAAGAGCAAGCGGCCGCGCCCCGTCCCCGTCACGATCGGCTACTCTGACGGAACCAACGTCGAGATCACGCAAGGCGACGTGCAAGCGGGCGAACCCATCATCACGGGCGAGCTGCGCGCGAGCGCAACCCGCGCGAATCCGACGACCGGTTTTGGCGGCGGCTTCGGCGGCGGTCCGGGGCGCTGATGCCGAGTTCGAACAGCCGGGGCGGCAGCGTCATGGCGCAATCGGACACGATTCGTTTCGACAAAACCGTCGGCACCTTGAGCCAAGCCGTCATTGAAACGCGCGAGCTGCGCAAGATCTACACGGTCGGCAGCGTCGACGTGCGCGCGCTCAACGGCGTGTCGGTCAAGGTGCAGCACGGCGAATTCGTCGCGATCATGGGTCAATCGGGATCGGGGAAGTCGACGTTCATGAATCTGCTCGGCTGCCTCGACCAGCCGACCTCGGGTGAATACTTGTTCGAAGGTCACAACGTCGAGGAACTGTCGCGCGACGAGCTCGCCGAGCTGCGCAGCAAGCGCATCGGCTTCGTGTTCCAAGGCTTCAACCTGCTGGCGCGCACCACCGCGCTCGCCAACGTGGAGCTGCCTTTGCTCTATGCGGCAGTCGACGCCGAGACTCGCCGCCGCAAGGCCGAGGCGGCGCTGGCCCAAGTCGGCCTCGGCGATCGCATGGACCACCGGCCATCGGAGCTTTCCGGCGGCCAGCAGCAACGCGTCGCGATCGCGCGTGCCCTCGTGAACGGTCCGGCCCTTATTTTGGCAGACGAACCGACCGGCAACCTCGACACGAAAAGCAGCGAAGAGATCATGTCGATTTTTCGCTCGCTCAACCAACATAGCGAGATCACGATCGTGATCGTCACCCACGAGCCTGACATCGCCAAGTGGGCGCGGCGGACCATTCTCTTCCGCGATGGGGTCATCGTCGACGATCGAGTGGCAGCATGAATTTCGGCGTACTCTTCTCCGTCGCGTGGCAAGCATTGGTGCTCAACGCGTTTCGTTCGGTCTTGACGATGCTCGGCATCATCATCGGCGTGGCGGCCGTCATCACATCCATGTCGATCGGCAACGGCGCGCGAGCGGCTGTCGAACAGCAGTTGGCAAGACTGGGCAGCAACCTCATCGTGGTCGTGCCCGGCAGCGTCGTCACCGGCGGAGTGAGTTTAGGCTCGGGTGCGCGCCAGTCGCTCAAGATCGGCGACGCGACGGCGATCGCACAACAGATCCCAGCCGTGGCGGCGGTTGCTCCGCAAAGCGGCACGAACGCGCAAGTCGTCGCCCGCGGCACCAATTGGGCCACGGGAATCACGGGAACGACGCCCGGTTGGGCGATCGTAGAGAACTGGGATGTCAGCAGCGGGCGTTTTCTCAACGCTGAAGACGTGCGCCAAGCGGCCAAAGTCGCCGTGCTCGGCCAAACGGTCGCAACGAATCTTTTTCCGGGTGGCAACCCGATCGGTCAGACCGTCGTCATCCGCAACGTGCCATTTCAAGTCATCGGCGTGTTGGCGTCCAAAGGTCAAAGCGGTTTCGGCCGCGACCAGGACGACGAAGTTGTCGTGCCGCTTACGTCAATGCAGATCCGGCTTACGGGTCAGAATTGGCTCGGCTCCATTCTCATCTCTGCGAACTCACCGGATGCGGTGGACTCCATCATCGCGTCGACCGAGGCGCTGCTGCGGTTGCGACACCGTTTGACGCCGAAGCAGCAAGACGATTTCAACATCCGCAACATCTCCAACGTTCAACAGGCGGCGAACGAAACGTCACGGGTTAATTCGCTCTTGCTGGCCGGCGTGGCGACCGTATCGCTCATCGTGGGCGGCATCGGCATCATGAACATCATGCTGGTTTCGGTCACGGAGCGCACGCGTGAGATCGGAATCCGCTTGGCGGTCGGCGCCAAAGAGCGCGACGTGCTCATGCAGTTCTTGGTCGAGGCCATCGTGCTTGCGTCCGCCGGCGGCGTGCTGGGCATCGGCATCGGTTTGCTGGCGTCATTCGCGACTTCGACATTTGCCGGCTGGACGGTCATCGTCTCGCCCGCATCCGTGATCCTCTCATTTGGCTTTGCGGCGCTCATCGGCATTGTTTTTGGATTTTATCCCGCGCGACGGGCCTCGTTGCTCAATCCGATCGAAGCGCTCCGTCACGAATGACGGAATCGGAGTCTACGCGGGCGAAGGCGGCGGAGCCGATCCGACGATCGGCAGCTTAAAGGAGTAGCGAGTGAGCAAGTCGTTGACAGCGCTGTGCGTTAGCATTGCGCTGAGCGGATTTTTCAGTGGCGCGGCGGCCGCAGCAACCGTCACATTGCCGGGTGGAACCGTCGTGCCCGTCCACCTTGCATCCGATCTGTCGTCGAGCACTGCCAAGCCGGGCCAGACATTCCGCATCGTTGCCGCAGCGCCGGTCGTGGTCAAAGGATGGGTGGCGGTCAAACGCGGTGCGACCGGCCAGGGCACGGTCGCCGCGGCAACGCCTGCAGGAAAGAGCGGACGTCAGGGAACGCTCTCGATCACCTTTGACTGGATGTACGGAGCGGATGGCAGGAAGATTCCGCTGGCGGCAATCGAGCGCAATCAGTCGGGCAAGAACAAGACCGGTAGCTCCAACGCCGCCAACGTCGGGGCGACGCTGCTCCTCGGGCCGGTTGGCCTGTTCGCGCACAATTTCGTGAAAGGCCACGACATCAGCGTGCCCCCGACGAAGGTCTTTCACGCATACGTCGGCCGCACGGTCACGATTTCGGCCACCCAGATGTACTCAAGCCACTAAACAATCGGCGTCGTGCGGCGCTCGGAAACCCCCGGGCGCCGCACAAAGATGGCACTATTTCAGCTATCTTTCAGCCCGGTTACGCAGTATAGACACGAGACATGCGCATAACCGCCCTCGCGCTTCTCATGTTCGGCGTCATGGCTGTCTTGCCGCTCCGGGCATGGGCCGACGATGTGAAACAGTTCACGATCGCTCCCGTCAAGACGGCGACGCCGCCGCATCTGGACGGAACGCTCGACGACCCCGCTTGGAAGAAAGCTGAGCACCTCACGTTAGACTGGGATTTTCAATTCCAGCGCCCGGCCCGCGAAACGACCGACGTCTACGTGCTTTACGACGACACGTATTTCTACTTGGGCTTTTTTGCGCATCAAAACGCAGAAATCGTCGCCACGCAACACACCAATGGGGTGGGCGAAGAGTCCGACGACTACGTCGGCGTACGTTTCTGGCCCGATGGCGTCAGCGGGTTCGGTTAC
>DATGHT010000142.1:0-2491 GCA_035307865.1 Candidatus Eremiobacteraceae bacterium
GCAAGCGCGTCGATCGGGCGCTGACGATGCTGGGCTTTACGCCGGTCGCGGCCGCCAAGGCCATCGAAAAAATCGTGCGTTCGGCGGCGGCCAACGCGGAGAACAATCACGGCATGAAACCGGGCGACCTCGTGATCGCAAAAGCGACCGTGGATGGCGGCCCGGCGTTTAAACGTGTCGAGGCCCGTGCCCGCGGCCAAGCAGGCTTCAAGAAGAGAAGGATGTCACACGTGACCATAATTGTGAGCGACGGAGAGAACGACTAGTGGGTCAAAAAGTTCACCCCGTCGGATTGCGCCTGGGGATCACGCGCACTTGGGATTCCCGCTGGTTCGAAAATAAACAATATCGCGAATGGCTCCACGAAGACTTGCGCATGCGCAAGCTCGTGGACGGCTTGTCGCGCTCCGCCGGCGTCTCCAAGCTCGAGATCGAGCGGCGCGCCAACCAAGTCCGCGTCGTCATCAGCACCGCCAAGCCCGGCATCATCATCGGCAAGCGCGGCGCGGGCATCGACGACCTCAAGAAGCGTTTAGAAAAAGTTTCCGGCAAGCAGATCAACGTCAACGTCGTCGAGATCAAACATCCGGAACTGGACGCCAAGCTCGTCGCCAATAACATCGTCGACCAGCTCGAGAAGCGCATCGCTTTCCGGCGCGCCATGCGCCAGGCGATCCAGCGCACCATGAAAGCCGGTGCCAAAGGCATCAAGGTGCAATGCGGCGGCCGCCTGGGCGGCGCAGAAATCGCACGGGTGGAGCGCAACTTCGACGGCAAGGTCCCGTTGCACACGCTGCGCGCCAATATCGATTACGCGCACAGCGAGGCCTATACGACCTTCGGACGCATCGGCGTCAAAGTGTGGATCTATTTAGGTGAAGTGCTGCCCGACGGTCGCGCCAAAGCAGACGCGCAGGCCGGCCGGCCGGCGCGCTCCGCGTTGCCGAAACGTGCGCCACGCGCGCGCGGCACAGGCGAACAGAAACCCCCTGTCGCTGCGAGCGCCCCGGAAGCGGCTGCGACGGAAACCGCGCCGGCGCCCGAAGGCAGCGCGACCTCGGAAACCGCGGCTGCAAGCGCCGCGCAACCCCTGGCACCCGAAGCGCAGCTGCCAGCGGCTGAATCGGAACTTGCGCTGCCGGCCGCACCGCAAGAGTCTGCGCTGCCGGCCGCACCGGAAGAAGCTGCGCTCCCGGCCGCTGCACCCGAAGCGGCGCTGCCGCCTCCCGAGGAAGCGAAGTAAGCGATGCTGCTGCCAAAACGAGTGAAACATCGCAAAGTGCAGCGCGGCCGCATGAAGGGCCGTGCGCAGTCCGGCAACGATTTGCATTTCGGTGAATTCGGCTTGCAGGCGCTAGAGCCGGCGTGGATCAGCAATCGTCAGATCGAGGCGGCTCGTATCGCGATGACCCGCCACATCAAACGCGGCGGCAAAGTCTGGATCACGATTTTTCCCGACAAATCGTTCACGAAGAAACCGGCCGAAACGCGGCAAGGTTCAGGCAAAGGCCAGCCCGAGGGCTGGGTCGCCGTGGTGCTCCCCGGGCGCGTGCTCTTCGAGATGGCGGGGGTCACGCGTGAGACCGCCCAGGAGGCGATGCGTCTTGCGGCGTTCAAGCTGCCGATCAAGACGCGGTTCCTGATCCGCGAAGAGACCGGCGCGGATGTGGAGGCGGCGACTCCATGACCAAGCAAACCGAGTCGCTCATCGAGTTGCGTCAGATGACTGTCAGCGAGCTCGACGATCACCTGCGCAAGCAGCGCAGGCGGCTGTTCGAGGTGCGATTTCAGCAGGCGACGGGACAGGTCGAGAACCACCGTCAGGTTCGCGAGATCCGCCACGAGATCGCCCGCGCGATGACTGTCAGGATCGAGATCGAGCGCGGCCTGCGTCCTGAAGTGGTCCGGCAGGCTGCAGCTCGCTCCGCGCCGGCGAACCCCAAGCCTGCGCGCGCGCCTCGCGCGCCAAAGCGCGCGGGCGCTCTCGAGGTCCCCGCCGTGGTTCCAGCTGCCGTTCCTGTCGCCGAGTCCTCGGAGCCCTCGGACGAGATCGCGGAAACCGCCGTCGCCGAGGAGGATGTCGATGAGTGAAGCAGCCCAGGCGCCGCGCGGCCGCCGCAAGGTGCGCGACGGCGTCGTCGTGAGCGACAAGATGGAGAAGACGGTGATCGTCGTGGTGCAGGTGCTGAAGCCGCACCCGCTGTACAAGAAGGTCGTGAGGCACACCCGGCGTTTCAAGGTCCACGACGAGAACAGCGCGTGTGGCGTCGGCGATCGCGTGCGCATCGTCGAGACGCGCCCGATCTCCAAGCAAACCCGCTGGCGTGTTGCCGAAGTTCTGGAGAAGGCTCGCTGACATGATTCAGCAGGAATCCGTGCTCAAGGTGGCGGACAACAGCGGCGCTCGCGAGCTCCTCTGCATCCGCGTCCTGGGAGGCAGCTATCGCAAGTACGCGTCGGTGGGCGATGTCATCATCGGCACCGTCAAGGT
>DATGHT010000143.1:0-3239 GCA_035307865.1 Candidatus Eremiobacteraceae bacterium
TCGGCGATCGAGGAGGTGTTGGCGGCGAGCTGGCGCGGGGAACGCGGCAAGGACGGGGCCCCCGTAACCCACTCGTGCGCGCTGACGCTCGTCATCTCGGTGGAAGACGAGCAGGCGGGCAGCGACGTCGCGCTGGTCGTCCAGCAGCTGGCGAACAAAACGCCTTTGCGCGCCGTCGTACTGCGTACGAGCGATCGCTCGACCGAAAACATTGTGAGCGCGTGGGTCGCGCACGGCTGCGAAGGCGCTGACGGTGAGTCGATCTGCAGCGAGCAAATCGTCCTGGACGCCAACGCACACGATCCCGAGTTGCTCGTGTCGGCGGTGCGCGGCTTGCTCGTGCCGGACTTGCCGGTCTATCTCTGGTGGCGCAGCGGCTCGCCGTTCGGCAGCAGCGTGTTCGCCGAGCTGCGCAGTCTCGCCGACCGCGTCGTAGTGGACTCGATCCGCTTCGGAGATGGCGCCGCAGCGCTGGATACGTTGCGACGCCTGGTCCAGCGCATCGCGCGCCCCACCGTGCGCGATCTCAATTGGCAGCGCACTGAACCCTGGCGTAACGCCTTGGCGGCATGCTTCGACGACGACGAAATCCTCGCGCTGCTGCCCAACTTCAATCGCTGCACCGTCACGTTCGCGAGCGCCGGCGATTCGCGCGCATCGGCTCGCTCGCTCTTGCTGTACGGCTGGCTCGCCAGCCGTTTCCCGCCGCTACGCGGTCACGGGAAAATCGTAGCCGGCAAACAATGGGCCGATGTCGAGCCCGGGCGCGTCGTTTCAGTCGCCCTCACGTCGAGCTCGTCCAAGTGCGCCTTGACGCTCCTGCGCCAGCAAGCACCGACGGCGATCGTGGCGCATGCGTGCGATAAGGAAGGTGGCGTCACCAAGAGCTGGATATTCCCAGCCGCGACGCTGACGGAAACGCAACTCCTGGATCGCTGCATCGATTCGCTTGGGCGAGATTCGCTTTTCGAATCTGCCTTAGGAGTCGAGTGACCGTGGTTATCGAAGATCCACGGCACCATTCAGGACCGGCCAGAATTTTCACGCTCGACACGCCCGACCACCTCGCCGAGCAAGCTGCGTTGGAGTTCCAGGTCCGTGCGAAGGCGGCGATGGAAGAGGCCGGTCGCTTCGCGGTTGCGTTGTCAGGCGGTTCGACGCCCAAAGCCATGATGCAAAGACTGGCGAGTCCCGAGTATGCGTCACGGGTCGACTGGAGCAGGGTGCACGTTTTCTGGAGCGACGAACGCTGCGTGCCGCCGGATGACCCCAACAGCAACTTCGCGCTGGCGCAGCACGCGCTTTTGGACCAAGTTTCGATTCCGGCGGCGAACATCCACCGGATGCCGGGCGAGCGCGATCCGCAAGAGGCGGCGGCTGCGTACGACGCATTGCTACGCGCATTTTTCACCGGAGCACCTGCGTTTGATCTCACGTTCTTGGGCTTAGGGCCGGACGGACACACCGCGTCGCTGTTTCCGAATAGCGAGGCGCTGGACGTACGCGACCGCTACTGCGCTGCCAACAAGGTCGCAGCGCATGTCGTCTCACCCTGGCGTCTTACGCTCACCTATTCCGCCATCAACGCGTCCAAAGCGGTGATCTTCTTGGTGCAAGGCGCCGACAAGGCGGACATCGTTGCGCGCGTGCTGGAGGGGCCGCGCGATCCAAAACAACTCCCCGCCCAAGGCGTTGCGCCCGAGCGAGGAACGCTCACCTGGCTGCTTGACGCCGCGGCTGCCACGAAGCTAACCCGCTAGCGGGCGTTACTTCTTCGCGGCGGCGGGAAGCCGTCCGTTGCGGCGGCCGTTGGTGGTGGCTTTGTTGGTGAGCACCGGCGTGATCATCGGCGCGCCCAACGCTTCGTTCAAGACCTCAGAAAGCTCGTCCACGAACGTAAAGCGCATGCTCTTGCGAACGTCTTCGGGCACGTCCTCCGCGACGTCAGGCTGATTGCGCTTCGGCAGCAGCACGCGGCGGATGCCGGCGCGCCGGGCCCCGAGCACCTTCTCCTTCACGCCTCCGATCGGCAAGACTTGACCGGTCAGCGTGATCTCGCCCGTCATCGCGATCCCGGAATTCACTTTCTTACCGGTCAAGGCAGAGACGAGCGCGGTGACCATCGCGACGCCTGCTGAGGGACCGTCTTTGGGCACTGCGCCGGCCGGAACGTGGATGTGCACGTCGTGCTTGTTGAAATAGGAATCCGCCAGCCCGAGTTCCGCGCAACGGCTGCGCACGAACGCCAGCGCCGCTTGCGCCGACTCCTTCATCACGTCGCCCAGCTGGCCGGTGAGCGTCAGCTTGCCGGTGCCCGGCATGACTTTGCATTCGACGAAGACGATATCTCCGCCGACCGGCGTGACCACGAGGCCGGTGGCGACACCATCCGTCGCAGTGCGTTTGGCGACCTCGGCGAAGAAGCGCTGCTTGCCGAGGTATTCGGGCACGGATTCGGGTGTGATCTGTGCGCGGAAGTCCGGATTTTCTGCGACCTTGCGCGCCACTTTACGGAACACGGTCGCGATCTCGCGCTCCAAGTTGCGCACGCCGGCCTCGCGCGTGTAGTTGGCGGCGATCGTCTCGAGCGCGCTCTTGGTGATGGTGCATTGTTTGAGCGTCAGGCCGTTCGCGGTGAGCTGTTTGGGAACCAAATATTTGCGCGCGATGGCCACTTTCTCGGCTTGCGTATAGCCCGAGAGCGGGATGATCTCCATGCGGTCGCGCAGCGGCGGTGACACCGTGTCGAGCTGGTTGGCCGTGGCGATGAAGAGCACTTTGCTCAAGTCGAACGGCAGGTCGATGTAGTGATCGCGGAACGAATTGTTCTGCTCGGGATCGAGCACCTCAAGCAACGCGGATGATGGATCGCCGCGGAAATCGGCGCCCACTTTGTCGATCTCGTCGATCATGATGAGCGGGTTGGCGGAGCCGGCGTCGCGGATGGCTCGGATGAACGTGCCCGGCATGGCGCCGATGTAGGTGCGGCGGTGGCCGCGAATCTCCGCTTCATCGCGCACGCCGCCCACGGACAAGCGGATGAACTTGCGGTTCATCGCTCGCGCGATGGATTTGCCGAGCGAGGTCTTGCCGACGCCCGGCGGTCCGACAAAGCACAGGATAGGCCCGCTGAGCGTGTTGCGCAGCTTGCGCACCGCCAGGTATTCGAGGATGCGGTCTTTGACTTTTTCGAGATCGTAATGGTCTTCGTCCAAAATGGTGCGCGCGGCTTCGATGTC
>DATGHT010000144.1:0-2923 GCA_035307865.1 Candidatus Eremiobacteraceae bacterium
GGGGTGCGCCTGTTCCGCCATGATGCCGCTGAACAACGCGTGATCGCTCGCCCAGCGCAACTGAGCTTTCGCTTTTGCGAGCTCGGCGACGTTCTTTGCGGCTGCGATGGCGTATTGTGCGAGCCACAGGGTGCAGATGAACCAGGCATTGCCGGGGATATTCGACGGCAGATCGGTCCAGCGTTGGTACCAATCCTGTTCGTAACGCGCGCAGCCGCCCACGTCCGTCTTGATCCACAAGTGATCGTAGATCGCTTGCATCGTTGCGGCGATGCGCGGGTCAGCGGGTGGAAACATGCCGAAGTACCACAACCCGAACATGCTGGAGTCGACCGTCTCATCGCGCTGCAAATCGCCCGTATCCGAAAAGTCAATGCGGCGCAGGAAGCGGTTGAGATCGGGCGCCCACAGGTAGCGAGCCGTGGCGGCTTTGATCTCCTCCGCGACGGCCGTATACATCGCGCTGCGCCGCGTCTCGCCGAACAGTTCGGTGAAGCAAGCCGCGGCGCGCAGCCCCGCCCACACCGCGCCCAGCGTGAACGCGTGAATGCCGTGGCGCTCTTCCCACAAATCGTACGACGCGAGCGGCAGCTTCGTGACGGGGTTGCGATAGCGGCACATGAAGTCACCGGTCGTGGTGACGAGCACGCGATAGAGCGGACGGATGAACTCGACGTCGCGGTAGCGCTTGTAATGTTCCCAAAGCGCGTAGACCACGAGCGCGGTCTCATCTTCCTGAATCGGTAACTGCTCGCGGCCGGCTGCATCCATCCAGGGATGCCACGAGGATGCCAGCGAGCCGTCGGGATTGTATTTGTGCAGCAGGTAGCCGCCTTCGGTGACCGCATCTGCGCAGAAACTGAAGAAGCGCGCCACCGGTGCCTGATAGCCGGCAGTGCT
This sequence comes from Candidatus Eremiobacteraceae bacterium, assembly GCA_035307865.1. Taxonomy (GTDB): domain Bacteria; phylum Vulcanimicrobiota; class Vulcanimicrobiia; order Eremiobacterales; family Eremiobacteraceae; genus JALYZS01. The sequence goes on from DATGHT010000144.1 coordinate 901, forward strand.
CAGCGAACAGGCGACCAGCGCACCATCGCGCGGCCACATGTACGAATAGGTGTCGCGCGAGAATCGCAAGATGTCGGTGTCGTTGGCCGCGATGATCGCTCCGTGATTGTCGATCTGCGTGCGAATGACGAGCAGGCTGCGCTTGTAGGCCTCCACCAGCGGTTGCTCGAGGTCGGCTGCGTCGATCGGCTCTTTGTTGATCCAAAGCCGCCAGTAGTCGTAGGTGCGCTGGACAAACTGGCCCGGACCCCGCTCGCGCACAAGGTCGTCGAGGGCGCGCACGTCGGTCCACGATTCTGCGACCGCGAGCCAGTGATAGAAATGGACTTGGCTGCCGGCCGGCACCGCGGGGGCGTTGAGCGCGATGGTGCCGTCCACGGATCCCTGCGCGATCGGATTGCCGCTCAGCACGCCATCCTCAGCGTCGCGCCACGTCCCTTCCAGGCCGTTGACCTCTTTGAGGCCGGCCGCCCAGCCCGAGATGCCGATGTGGTGCCCCGCTTCGTCGCCTATCTGCCCATTCATGAGGAAATAGCGCCGCCGCTTATAGGCGATGAGCGCGTGGATGTTGGGATGGTACGCGAACGTGTCGCCGATCTCGTTGCCTTCGATGTGCAGATCGTAGTGAAAGAACATCCGGATCTCGCGCGGGTGGCCGGCCAGATTGGTCACCACAGCGCGGCGAAACAGAATCGTGCGGTCGAAATCCACGGCGTCACTGCACTCCACGCGCAGCTGCAGTCCGGGATGCTCGAGCGTCACTTTGCTGACGATGGAATCGGTTTCGTAGCGTATCTCACGTTGCCACGAGTCGTCCGACAGCCACGCGAAGCTGCCGTCGACCCAAAGACCGGTGTGGCAGACATCGCCCGGATTGTGGTTCTCGGCTCCGACGTAGGGAAAGTAGATGTCGCGCAGCTGATAGCGCCCGTCGAAGGTGACGAGCATGGAGCCGTTTCCAACCGGAATATCGCGCGGCATGGCGTCCTGCTTATCGCCCTATGCGAAGCGGACCTTTGGAATGGTTAGGCTGCTGTTTGAGGTTGCGGCGAGTCGCTCAAAGCCGCAACCGCATCCGCAGTGTGGGCATAAATGCGGCACGTGCGATGACGTGCGCACAGCTCCAGAATGCGCTGCACGTCCGGACGGTCGGTGACGAGCCCGATCTTGCTGCCGACGTCGCGCAGGCTGCGCAGAGCGCTGATCAGCATCCCCAGGCCGGATGAATCGACCGAAGCGACGCGCGAGAGATCGAGCACGTAGTTCCAACGCCCTTGCTGTGCGCTCAACGTCAACGCAGCGCGCACCGCTTCCATGGAAACCCGGTCAAGCGATTTGCCCGCGTCGATGACCGCCGGCTGGCCTGCGCCGGCAAGCTCGCCCGCAGCATTCGATCGGATGCTCAGCAGAGCGCAAAAAAACTTATCGCGTGGTTGCATACAAGTGTACCGTTCGTGTGACCGAGCCGCCGCCGGCTTCGTGACGGCTTCAGAACGCTTGCTTTGCTACTGTGACCTAGAACGTACCGGGGCTATATGAAGGGGCGCCTACACGGGCACCCGGCTGCCGATATTATGAGAGGAACGCCCTACCGTCACAGGAGTCCCTCCGCCCGCATGGATGAGGCAATAGTTCGCCCCGGACCGGCCCCGGCGGCCGACCAGCTCGCCGCGCTCAATGCCATCGCCGATGTCTTCGCGCAGACCAGCGGCGAGAAGGCCATTGCCGCGGTGCATGAGGTTTTGTTCGCACGCGGCATACGGCGTTTGACGGTCGCTACCTTGAACCGCGACGTCGCAAGCCCGGTGCAATATCGCTACCACGTAGACCGCGCCGCCCCCGTTACGGAGCCGCTTGATTCGCAAACCCTGGCGCTGGCGCTCGGCTCGGAACACGTGCGCGAACTGCCGCCCATCCAACCGTTGCGGGCTGTCGAGCGCGGCAATCTCTACCCTGCGGCCGGTCGGCTGGCCTACGCAATGGTGAGCCCGATTCGCGTCGCCGGCGCTGCCATCGGTTTCTG
>DATGHT010000145.1:0-6415 GCA_035307865.1 Candidatus Eremiobacteraceae bacterium
AGTCTGGTCAAGCTGCCGGTGGAAGAGCGCGATCTGCGGAGCGCCTTCGAGCTGACCTGCCCCGCCGGCCATTCCATCATCATGTACGCGCCGCGCGACTTGCACTGCATCAAGTCGGCTTCGGCCGGTGATGCAGATTACGCTCCCATTGTCTTGCGAACGAACATTTTGTCATGACGGTCCTTGAAGTCGTGGCAGCCATTGTCGCTGCGGGCTTGCTGCTCATGAGCTGCTCGCACGTCACCTACGTCCCGGTTTGCTCCGAGCATGGCGGAATCAAGACAATGATTGTGTCCGACCATACGGATCAATGGGCGACGCGCGACGCAGTGTGCAATGACGGCGTGAAGCAGCGTCCGATGCAATTCGATGATGGAAACGGTAAATGGCATTTGGCGGTGCCGTCCGACCGCTAAGCTCCGGATCTCGCGTGAAGAGCGAGGATCTCATGCAGCTCGCGCACAAAACGCTGGCGCTGCTGCCATAAGGGAAAATGTCCGGTATCTTCCAAGATGCGCACCTCGACGCGTGGCGCAACGCCAAGGATACGTTCGCCATGCGCACTGCGGTCATGGTCACCAATGAGAATAATGACCGGGACGCTCGGCGGGATCTTGGTCGTCTTGGGTTCCCATTCGTGCATCATGTCGACCGTGTGGAACAGTGTCCGCAAGCGAGTCTTTGCGACGTTGTGCGCGAGCTTGCCGGACAAGCTGGGCGGCAACGTGCGCGCGAGGCGCAGCAGCCAGGCGACGGGCAGCCGCAAATGGCGCATCACGAAGGCGAACGAACGGGGCACCATCATCGGTGAAACGGCGCAGACCGCGGCGACCCGCTCGGGGTAGAGCGCCGCGTAGTGCAAACCCACAAGTCCGCCGAAGGAATAGCCGACCACCGTCCAGCGCTCGCAGCCGGCGAGCGAGCGTAACGCTTCGCAGTCGTCCACCAGATCTTGCCAGTCATAGTCGGGATCGCGGACTTCCTGCGAGTGGCCATGCCCGCGCAACTCGAGCGCGTAGAAATGATAGTGGCGGTGCAGCGCAGCGATCGTCTTGTGCCACTGCCGCCGCGCGCGGCCGCCCCAACCGTGAATGAGCAACACCGGTGGACCATGGCCAACTTCGAAGTAGCTGAGTTTGAGTCCGGCCCGCTCGAAGAACGGCATGCGCTGCGGCTACGTGAACCTCGCAGGCGGCTGGCTGGCCGATGCCTCAGCTGCGCGTTGCGGGGCGACGTTCTGCGGCCCGTTGAGCGCTTGCTGTAACGTTGCCAGTTCTGCTTTCAGCCGCTCGCTTTCCGCTGCCTGACTTTTGAGTTTGGCGACTTCCTCATCCAGCGCTTCTGCGCGCAGATGATCGTACGATGCCTCGGCGCTGATCGCGAGCTGCTGCAGCGCGCGCGCTTCATCGGGATCGATGTCCGCGCCATTTTTGTGCGCTCCATACAGCGCGATGCCGACGAGCGTGCGGCGGACCAAAAGCGGCACCGCAAGGACCGGGCAGGCGATGCCTTCGATGAAGGGATGTTCCCAGGCGATCTCCGAGGGGCGGATCGGCTCCTGTTGCGCCTCGAGGTTGAGAACCAGCGGATCCTCGTGCGCGAGCGTCAGCGGTTGTTCGGGCCAACCGATGGTTTTGGATTCTTGATAGCCACCGTGCTCTTCGCGGCGGAACAATGCCGCCGACGAAAGATCGAGCGCGCTCACCGGCTCGTCGATCAGGAACTTGTCGACGGTTTCACGCTGTTGCGCGTGTGGCATCGCCTCCGCAAGCCGGCTCAGGCGCAGCATGGCTGCGCGCCGCTGGCGGAAGAAGATCCGGTCGATAAGGCCGCTCACCTTCGCTTGCAAATCGTTGAGCCAGAAACTCAACCCGATAGCGGCGCCGATCTCCAAAATGCGGGCCAGATTGGTCGCTTCGAGTTCGTGGCCGATGAACCAGCTGATGAGCGCGAAGACGCTGCCGAGCACGAACGTGAGGATGCCGTAGATGATCGCGCGGCTGACCACGAAGCTGAGATCGAGCACGCGGTGCCTGATGACCGCGTAGGCGACCGTCACGGGCAGCGTGAGGTTCAGCAGCAAGAGCAGCCCGCCGATCCACTGCGGCGGCGCAAACGGCAATACTGAACTGAACAGCAGCAAGACGCCCGAATAGGTGCCCAAAATGCCGACGATGAGGCCCAGCACCACGAAACGGATTCGCTCGCGGTCCCCGGCGCGCGCCTGGATGTACGTATCGAACGTGATGACGATGCTCAACCCCAGCATGGCGCCTTGCAGCGCCAACATCACCTCTTGGACGCGCTCGGCCCGCATGCCCAGGAATAGATTGGCGACATCCGGGTAGCAAATCAAGATCGCGAACATCAAGAACAGGTACGGCACAAGCCGCTCCGCGATGCGCCGCCACGTGCTTGGGTTATCGCGCATGAAGAAGAGGGCGAAGACAAAGATTCCGACGGTCGCGGCCGCAGTCAAAATGTCCCCCGCCAGCACGTTCACCGCATGGGCGTCGAAAGACGGGTAGCGTGACAGCGAAGCAAATGCGATGCCTGGGCTAAATCCCAGGCAATACAGATAGAAGCCCCACGTCATGATGCTAGGGCGAAGCAGCACGAGCATTCCGCCCACGATGACGAAGACGAAAGAGGCGAGCGTGCGCGCAAGCAGATTGAAGCGCGACACCAAAGGGAATGGTTCGCGCGGCGCGGTCAGCGTGATTTGGCGCTGACCTCCTGGCGCGGTCAGATTGAACGTGACCCGCTCGCCGGCGGGAATGCGCGCGGGCGAACCGGCCAGGTAATAGCGGTCGTCCGGCGCGGTGCGCGCCAGGTCGACGCGATCCCCGGGCAGGATGCCGGCCGAGCTCGCGGGCGAACGCGGCTGCACGGCTTTGACCTTCCCGTCGTAGTCGGTGCTGAAGCCGAGCGAACCGTGCGGGCCCCACGACACGTCGTGTGAATCCCAGATGAAGCTCAAACCGGGGAGCGTACCGGCGATGACGAGCGCACCAAGCAAGACAACGATCGAAACGCGCACGATCGAAGCGGATCGCTTGCGCGGTGAGTCGGGCGCGTGCATCACAGAATTTTGGTATTTCGCAGACAGCCGAACGCTTCCTTATAGGAAGAGCCAAAAAGCTTTGGAACGTAGTGCGCATGAAAAGTATCGTTTCGGCCATACTCTTTTTGTGCGCGTCATTTCCGTTGGCAAGCCTGGCGGCAAGTTCGCCTCCCTACGATCAAGCGCCGCCCGGTGAAACCGTGCAGACGGCCAACTTCAATTTCATTGGCAGCAAAACGAACGGCCTGTATGTCGCAGTCCTCAGCCGCCTGCCACTGGCGGCGAACGGCAACCCCAAGCCGCAATACCAGCCCTATCTGACCATCTATCGCCAAGACGCGCAGAGCGGCACGCTGTCGCAGATCTATCAATCGCCGAGCGCGAGCGACAGCTTGAACCTGATCCCTAAGCGCGAGCTTGTGTCGAAAGCGCATGGCCTGTGGCTGCCCGGGGCCGAGGTCAGCATCGTGGGAACCGGCCAGCTCATGGAGCCGAATACCCAGCAACTCGTGGTCAGCGTGTACGCGTACGCGGCGGACTGCGGCGGCGTGACGATGCACGTCTTGCGGCTCGATCCGGCAACCAAGAAACTACAAGATGCGCTGAAGATCGAAAATTTCTGCAAGCTGGACGGATCCATCGCCGGGCACTCGCTGCTGCTCACCGGTCCCTACTACGCGCGCAACGCGGCCTTGTGCTGCCCGACGAAAAATGATGCGCAGGCAACGGCCGGTTTCGACGTCGCCTCCAAACAGTGGATGATCGCGCCATCATATTTCAAAATCGTGCCCGCAGGACAGGTTTCGCTTGTGGATTCGACCATCGCCGGTGGGGTGCAACCGCAGACCGTCATGACGAGCAGTGTAGTGCGCGCTGCGCCGGGTGAGGTTTTCGCGATCACGTTGCCGTCAAATCCGACGACCGGCTACTCGTGGCAGCTCGACAAACACGCGACGACGCCGTCACTGACGATGGTGTCGTCAAGATACGAGCCCCCCGCGACGCAGCGTATGGGCGCGCCCGGAGAAGAAGCCTTCACCTTCAAGGCGCCCAGCTACGGGTATGCTCTACTCGGGTTGCGCTACTTGCGGCCATTCGATAAGCTGAGCGTGCCCGCGGCCAAGGAAGCGTTTTTCGTCGTCGTCGTCCGCTAGCGGGTAAGCTGTCCCCGCCAAACGGGGAAGGGACTGACAATGAAGGCCATGCTCTTTGATGCTGCGCGACAGCCGTTGCGCAGCGCCGAGATCGCGAGGCCGCGGCCCGGTCCGGGCCAAGTGCTGATCCGGGTCGCCGCCTGTGGCGTGTGCCGCACCGATCTCCACATCATCGATGGCGAGCTGACAGAGCCCAAGCTGCCGCTCGTGCTGGGTCACGAAATCATCGGCGTGATCGAAGCAAACGGCGCTGGTGCCGAGCGTTTTGCGCCCGGCGAACGTGTGGGGGTTCCCTGGCTGGGAGAGACAGACGGCGTGTGCCGTTACTGCCGCAGCGGTCGTGAAAATCTTTGCGATCACGCGCGCTTCACAGGGTACCACATCGACGGCGGGTACGCTGAATTCACCGTTGCGGATGAAGCGTTTTGCTTCAAGATTCCCGCGCTATTCTCGGACGCCGAGGCGGCACCGCTGATGTGCGCGGGGCTCATCGGATATCGCGCTCTGCGGATGGCGGGAGAAGCGCTGCGCCTGGGCATCTATGGTTTCGGGGCAGCCGCGCACATCATCACTCAGGTCGCGACCTCTGAGGGACGGCGTGTTTTCGCGTTCACGCGGCCGGGTGATAGCGCGGGTCAGGAATTTGCGCGCCAAATGGGAGCGGAATGGGCGGCTGATTCGACCGCACGAGCGCCCGAAGAGCTAGATGCAGCGATCATTTTCGCGCCGGTGGGAGAACTCGTGCCCGTGGCGTTGCGCGCAGTGGCCAAAGGCGGTGCCGTGGTTTGCGCCGGGATCCACATGAGCGACATCCCTTCCTTTCCATACGAGCTGCTTTGGGAAGAACGGCAAATTCGTTCCGTCGCCAACCTGACCCGAAAGGATGGCGATGAATTCTTAGCGCTTGCGCCCGCAGTGCCGGTCAAAACTCACGTGCAGCCCTATCCGCTAGCTCAAGCCAATGAGGCACTTGCAGACTTTCGCCGCGGGAAGCTGCACGGCGCGGCAGTGCTCGTACCGGGCTAGCGAAGCGGCGGGTTGCCGAGATAGCTCAAGAACCACTCGCGAGCCGCTATCGCGGCTTGCTCCAACGTTCCTGGTTCTTCGAAGAGATGCGTCGCGTTGGGGATGATGAGGATTTCGTAGGGCGCGGCCAGCTGGGCGGCTGCGCGGCGGTTGAGCTGTAACACTTGCTCGTCGTTGCCTCCCACGATCAGTAAAACGGGTGCGCGTACTTCGCGCAAGAAGTCACCGGCGAGATCCGGCCGGCCGCCTCGCGAAACGACGGCTCGCGCGACTTTCGCTCTTCGAGCTGCGGCGATCAATGCCGCCGCTGCTCCGGTGCTCGCGCCGAAATATCCGATCGGGAACTTTTTTGTGGTTTCGTGTTGCTGCGCCCAATCCGTCGCCATCATCAGCCGCTCGGCGAGCAGGGGGATGTCGAAGCGGAACTCGGCCGTCCGTTGGTCGATCGTTTCCTCGGATGGGGTGAGGAGATCCAAGAGCAGTGTGGCCAGCGAAGCGTTTGCCAATTGTTTTGCGACGAACTGATTCCGGCTGCTGCGCCTGCTGCTGCCGCTGCCGTGGGCGAATATGACGAGCCCGCGCGCGCCGGCCGGAATGTTTAGGTACGCCGCGAGCGTGACGCGGTCGTGCTTGATGGTGATTTCGTTTCCCGGAAAATTAGTTGCCATGGGACTCACATGGTTGCAAGCTGCAAAGGGCGAAAGTTCTTCTTGGAAGGAAGCAGAATCTGGAAGCGAGCGCGTACTTGCCGACGTAGCTCAGGGGTAGAGCGGCGGTTTTGTAAACCGTTGGTCGGGGGTTCAAATCCCTCCGTCGGCTTCGATCTCTCCAGTTGTTCCCGGTGTTAAGCCGGCTGTATATCTGTCTCCCGCGCGTCCCGCCCGCCTGCTTCGCTTGCTTGACCGGCGAAAGACCCTTCCTAGAGGCACAGCTAGCTACTAAGTTGGGCAAACGGGCAGGGACCTTCGGTGCTAAATCCGTCCGATGGCAGGTTGTTATCTTCCCCTAGTAAACAAGCTAAGGTTGTAGCCCCAAAAAGCGACACCTTGCTATCTTTAGTATGGATAAGGTTCGTATGCCACCAGGTAAAGTCAGTTCGCTGCGACACACCGAGGAAGCCGAAGGCAAGTCGAACCTGCGCGCTTTCCATCGGCGCAAATTACCCCTCCTC
>DATGHT010000146.1:0-2908 GCA_035307865.1 Candidatus Eremiobacteraceae bacterium
TTTCCGTCAGGAGCCAGCGACGCCCGCAACTGCGCCGCGAGCTTGCTCAAGGAGATAAATGAAACATCCGCGGTGACGAACGCGAATGGAGCACCCAACGCCGCGAGATCGGCGTAGCGGAAATTTGAGCGTTCGACAACGTGGACGCGGCTATCTTGACGCAGCGACCAAGCGAGATGACCGTAACCCACGTCCAACGCTACGACCGCTGCCGCGCCATGCTGCAGCAGGCAATCCGTGAATCCACCAGTCGAGGCGCCTACGTCAAGGCAGCGTGCTCCTTGGGGCGACCATTCGAAATCATGTAGCGCCTGTTCGAGTTTGAATGCTCCACGGCTGACGTAGCGCTCGCGCGCCTCGACCTCGATGATCGCGCCTATCGCGATCTTCGCGCCTGCTTTACGCTGTATGGAGCCGTCGACTTTTACTTTTCCGGCGAGGATGACTGCCTGGGCGCGTTCCCGCGTGATCCCAGCCTGCTGCGCGACGGCCACATCGAGCCGCTCGGTCGAGGGTCGCTGTTTAGCGATCTTGGCCGTCGAAGTCTGTGCTGTCCGCTTCGTCACGGTCGGCAAACCGTACGTCAGCGTCGTCTTGGACGTCTTGCAACGCGGTTTTTACTTGCAATTCGGCGTCGCTGAGCAAGTCGCGGCAGACCTTCGCGAGCCGCGTACCCTCCTTGAACAACGCGAGCGATTCCGCCAATGGCAGATTGCCGTCGTCCAGGCGTTCGACGATTGCTTCCAAGCGCGCGAGCGCGGCTTCGAAGTCGGGGCGCTTCTCGGGCGGTTCGCCTTGGGCAGCGTCAGTTTTCGCGGGAGTCTTTTTCATGCCGTTCTCGCTTTGCGTTTACGGTGGCCGCTAGCCACCCGGAATTCATTTCAACGCCGATCGCATCCCCGCGCCGTGTCGCCGCCACATTTTTGAGAACTGCGCCATTGGCGTCATAGACGATCGCGTAACCGCGCTGCAACGTTTGCTTCGGTCCAAGCGTCGCGAGTCGCGCTTCCAGCAGGCCGAGGTTGTTTGAGCGCGCCAACGCGCTGCGGACGAACCGGCCCTGCAGGGCGGCGCCTGCGGCAGCGGCGGCAGCCTGGCGGCCTTGCAGCAGACGCGCTTGCACAATGGGCAGACGGGTTTCGGCCGCGAGCGCCCGCCGCTTCCAGCTCACAATATGCCGGCGTGGATCGCAACGCGCAAAGCGCGTTGCGAGGTCGTCGAGGCGTTGCGTCCAAAACGAGTTGACATTGGATCCGGCTCTGCGCAGATCGCGCAGAAGCGCGACGAGCTGCACGCGGGTCGCTCGAGTCGTGCGCACCAGCGCGCGACCCAAGCGAGCTTCGCTGGCGGCAATGCGCTCCAAAAGTGCTTCGCGCTCGCGGGCGACGAATTCGGCGGCAGCGGTCGGAGTGGCAGCGCGCAAGTCTGCGACGAAGTCGGCGATGGTCGAGTCCGTCTCGTGACCGACGGCGCTGATGACGGGAACCGCGCTCGCGACGATAGCGCGCGCGACGAGTTCGGTGTTGAACGCCCACAGATCTTCAATGGATCCGCCGCCACGCGCGACCACGACGACGTCAACCGCCATTCGACCGGCGGCCCGGATCGCCCGGGCGAGTGCCGGCGCAGCCGCAGCGCCCTGCACCGGCGCATGCACGAGCGACACGCGCACGTGAGCCCCTCGCCGGCGGCAGGTCTTCACGAAATCCTGCAACGCGGCTCCGCTGGCGCTGGTCACGATCGCGACGTCGCGAATGAACGCGGGGATCGGTCGCTTGCGTTGTTGCTCGAACAAACCTTCGCGCCGCAAGCGTTCTTTGAGCATCTCGAACTCGAGATGCAAAGCGCCTGTGCCGACCGGAACGATATCCTCGACGATGAGCTGGTAGGCGCTCTTCCGATCGTAGATGTCGACCCGGCCGTCGATTTCGACGGCGAGGCCGTCCGCCAGGGGAAGCTGGATTCGCAGTCGTTCGGCGGCGCTGCGAAAGCAGACGCAATCGATCAGCCCCTGCGTATCCTTGAGCGAGAAATACACGTTGCCGTCGACGACCCGGCATTTCGAAACTTCTCCCACTACTCGCACGGCCGTCGGAAAATGCTGCTGCAGCGCACGGCGGATACGCCGGCACAGCTCGCCGACAGAAATCGCCGGCGTTTCGAAGAGGCCACGCATCATGACGGGGAGGGCATCGGTTCGGGCGACGCGAGCGGGGTAGCGGCGCCGGCCTGCGAGGGTTCGCTCACCGGGCTTTCCAGCGGCGAGGGAGCTTCAGACGCGGGGGTTTGATCCGTTTCGGTCGGACCGAAAGGCTGCACGGCTGCGCCCTTGCCGGTGCCCGCTTTGGCGGCCACGTTTGGAGGCGTGGCGCTGCGCGGCTGGCAATAGGCAAGTGGAGCGGTGCCGTTCAGAAAATATTCCGCACTGCCGCCATAGCCCGGCGGAGCGCGCCGGTCGGCGCCACATATTCGCACCCGTTGCACATCGGACGGCATCGGACTGAAGGCTTGCGCCGCAGTGCCCTTGAGGGCCGACTTCATGAAGTGCGCCCAAATGCGCGCGGGCACGTTGCCGCCATACGACTCGTACATGGGCTTGTAGTCGTCGTTGCCGACCCACACCGACGCCGCGAGTTGGGGAACGAACCCCACAAACCACGCATCGCGAAAATCGGATGTTGTCCCCGTTTTGCCTGCGGCCGGCCGGCCGATGATTGCGTTCGGATACCCGGTGCCCTCCTGAATAACGCCCTCCATCATGGTCGTCATGATAAAGGCTGTGCCCGGCGCAAGCGCCGCTTTACGTTGTGGAAAGCGGTTGTCAACCACGATCATGCCGTACTGGTCTTCGACATAACGGATCGCGGTCGGCGGCGTGTATATCCCGTCATTTGCAACCGTCGAATAG
>DATGHT010000147.1:0-5853 GCA_035307865.1 Candidatus Eremiobacteraceae bacterium
TTGACGCAGTGCCGCCGGGCAAATATTTCTTGACGATTTCCGGTGAAGGCTACAAGGGGCGCTTCACCGTCGAGGTCGCGCCCAACGCGACCACGCGGCACGACGTCGCCATGAACGATCTCACGCCTGGGAGCTAGACTCCGACAGATCTGACACCACGCGATCGCTCAAGCGCTCGATCACCTCAGCCTCGTGACGCGCTCGCTGCATCGCGTCGTCCAATGACGCAACGCCGGTGCCGGTTGCGCTCAGCACCATGACGTAAAATTTGTCGGGCTGCGCGAACAACGGCTCGATGTGCACGTCGCGCTGCATGCCGTCCTCGGTTCGGAAGATGTAGCGGATGCCGGTGAAGGCGCACTCGCCCGCGAGCTCGGACCAGTGGCGGTTTGGCGGAGCATGCTGCATGAGCAGGGCGGTCGGATTCAATCCCTCCATCGCCTGGATCGTGCCGGCGCCTTCGATGCGCAGGTGGAACGGCGGGGGATACTGCAGCACCGGCATGCTCTTCGCAAAATCAGTCTGCATGCGATCGATCGCGTCGAAGGGAGAGTTCGGGCTGTTCTCGACCGATTCGACTTTTGTCTGGTCGATGAGCAGCATGCGCCCCTTCGGCGGGTCCGAAAAAATGACGCCGCCCGGGATCTGCTGCAATGAGGGATAGTCGCGGTGCAGCTCGCGCAGCAGATCGGCTTGCATGTTCGCCGTGAGCGGTGGCGCCGGCGCGGGCCGGTACAGACCAACGGAGAGTTTCATAAAGGCGAACGGTCCGAGCTTGACGGCAGTCACCTCCGCTATCACCGAGTGAAAGAATCAATCCGCACGGTGACAGTATTGCCCGTTTTTGGATGCGCGCCCTTGCTTCGAGTCGCGCGTTGCGCCGCCGGAGGTAATGTACGAAATCCATAAGAACCGATAACTTGAGTATTCAGCATCGCTTTAGGCATGCCGCGCCTCTCAAGGCGCAATGGTGCGTGACCGCGCCGGCATTTCTTTTTTTCCGGAGGCTTTGATGGAGATCCGACCGTTCACCGACGAGCCGATTCAGGCGCTCGCCTACGACGGCACCCCCGTGCAGAACATCGATTCGCTGAGTTTGTCGAAAGACGACTTGCTCAAGATCTATCGCTGGCTCGTGTTCGTGCGTGCCGTCGACGACCGCGGCTACATTTTGGTGCGTCAGGGACGCGCGGGTTTCTACGCGCAAACGGCCGGCCAGGAGGCGTCGCAGGTAGGCAGCGCGCTGCCGCTGCTCAAGGACGACTGGATGTACGGCGACCACCGTTCGCAGGGCAGCATGTTCGTGAAGGGCCTGAAGGCGTCGGAGTGGTTTGCGCACGTGCTCGGCAAAATGGGCGACCCCACGCAAGGCCGGTTGATGCCGCACGGGTCGGGCCGGCACGATTTGCATATCGTGCCGCCCTCCTCGACGGTGGGCAACAAGATCACCGAGGCCGTCGGCACCGCGATGGCTCAGCGCATCAAGAAGCGCAAGGAAATCACCATCACGTACTTCGGCGACGGCGCCACCAGTGAGGGCGATTTCCACGTCGGTCTGAACTTCGCAGCCGTGTACGCGTCGCCGTGCATTTTCTTCTGCCAGAACAATCAGTACGCGATTTCGATGCGCGTGCAAGAACAAACCCACACACGCACGATCGCCGAAAAAGCAAAAGCGTACGGCATGGACGGGTTCCTGGTGGACGGCAACGACGTGCTCGCCGTCTATGCGGTGAGCAAACACTGCGCCGACAAAGCGCGCTCAGGCAACGGGCCGAGCTTGATCGAGGCCATCACCTATCGCTATGGGCCGCACTCGTCCGCCGACGACGACACGCGCTACCGCCCGAAGGGTGAGCTCGAGATGTGGCGCACGCAGCGCGACCCGGTCATGCGCTTCCGCAAGTTTCTCGAGCGCCGAAAACTTTGGGATGACGAGCAAGAGCAAAAGCTGCAAGCGGAGATCAAAGCCGAGTTGGTCACCGCCATGGAAGAGGCGGAAAAGAGCGGCGCGCCCGATCCCATGACCGTGCTCGACTATACCTATGAGAAGCTTACACCGCAGTTGGAGTGGGAGCGCAAAGAGCTCGCCGCCGAACTCGGAGTGTAACGAAAGCCGGAGGAGTAGATGGCAACCGCGGAAGTCACCAAACAAAAAACGCAATTCACGATGGTGCAAGCGCTCCGTTCGGCGCTCGTCGACGAGATGGAGCGCGATGAGGACGTCGTGCTTCTCGGCGAGGACATCGGACCGCGCGGCGGCGTCTTCTTAGTCACCGAAGGCCTCGTCGACAAGTTCGGCAAGGACCGCGTCATCGACACGCCGCTCGCGGAGGCGGGCATCATCGGCGCTGCAGTCGGAATGTCTGTGTATGGGTTGAAGCCCGTCGCCGAGATCCAATTCATCGACTTCATCTTCCCCGGCTTCGACTTGCTCGTGTCGGAAGCGGCGAAAATGCGCTATCGTTCGGCCGGGCAATTCTCGTGTCCGATGGTCGTGCGCTCGCCCTACGGCGGCGGCGTGCGCGGCGGCGGTTACCACTCGCAATCACCGGAAGCCTATTTCGTCGCCACGCCCGGCCTGAAAGTCGTCGCGCCGAGCAATCCCTACGATGCGAAAGGCCTGTTGATCGCGTCCATCCGCGATCCCGATCCGGTTGTCTTCATGGAACCGAAGAAGATCTACCGCGCCGTGAAGAGCGATGTGCCCGAGGGCTCGTACGAAGTACCGCTCGGCAAAGCGGCGATCGCGCGTGAAGGCAAACACGCTTCGATCATCACCTTCGGGGCGATGGTGCACCTTGCGCTCGAAGCGGCCGAGGCGATGAAGAAAGACGGCGTGGAGCTCGAAGTCATCGACTTGCGGACGTTGCAGCCGTACGACACCGAAGCGATTCTGCAAACCGTCGCCAAGACCGGCCACGTGATCGTGCTCCAGGAAGCGCCCGGCATCGGCGGGTTTGGCGGAGAGATCGCGGCCTTCATCGCCGAGCGAGCGATCGAATACCTGGAGGGTCCGGTCGTGCGCGTCGCGGGATGGGATACTCCTTTCCCCTACGCGCTCGAGAAAGCGTACATGCCCAATGTGGAGCGCGTGCGTCGCGCCGTCAAGAAATCGCTCAATTTCTAAGGAGCAGGCATGGCAGTTGAACTGGAGATGCCCGAGCTCGCCGAGTCGGTAATCGAAGGCGAGATCGTCAAGTGGCTGGTCAAAGAAGGCGAGCATGTTGCGCTCGACCAGCCGTTGGTGGAAGTCATGACCGACAAGGTCACGGTGGAGGTCCCTTCGCCTTACGAGGGCATCTTGCTCAAGCAGGTCGCTCCTGAAGGGGCAGTGGTTCCCATCGGCAAGCCGATCGCGATCTTTGGCAAGGAAGGCGAATCGCTCGACGCCCACCACGCTGCAAAGCAAGAGGCGTCAGGCGGCCAAGCAACGCCGCCCGCGTCCCCGGCACCACCGCCCGCCGCCGCGGCAACGGCGGCGCAGGACAAATCGAGCGTGCCGCAACCGCCCGCAAAACCAGCACGCGGAAACGGTCAGGCGCACGGGGGCGTGAGCGAAGGCGAAAAAGCGACGCTGAGCCAGTTCGGCCGCCCGCTTGCCGCGCCGGCCGTTCGCAAGTTCGCGCGCGAACTCGGGGTCGATCTGAGCCAAGTGCGTGGCTCCGGCGATGGCGGACGCATCCGCCGCGAAGACGTCGAGCGCGTTGCCAAAAGCGGGAAAAGCCAACCGCGCGGAGCGGCGCGGCCGCAAGCGGTGGAACCTGCCGGTGAGACCGAGCGCGTGTCCCTGCGCGGCTTGCGCAGAGTCATCGCCGACCACATGGTGCTCAGCAAGCACACGGCGGCCCACACGCTGCACGTCGATGAGGCCGATCTCACGAACCTGGTCGCAATGCGCGAGCACGCCAAAGAGAAAGCGGCAGCCCGCGGCATCAAGCTCACCTACTTGCCGTTCTTCGTCAAAGCCGTCTGTGCGGCGCTCAAGAAATATCCCTACGTGAACGCGTCGCTCGACGACAGCTCGCACGAGATCGTCTTGAAGCATTTCTACAACATCGGGATCGCGGCGAACACGGACGAAGGTCTCGTGGTACCGGTCATCCACGACGCCGATCGGAAGTCGATCTTCGAGTTGGCGACCACAATTTCCGAGCTTGCGGAGAAAGCGCGGCATGGCAAGCTCAGCCACGACGACATCACGGGCGGCACCTTCACCATCACCAACGTCGGTTCGGTCGGCGGGCTGTTCACGTTCCCGGTCATCAATTATCCCGAGGTAGGGATACTTGGTACGCACTCCATCGCGGAGCGCCCGGTCGTGCGCGACGGCCACATCGTCGTTCGTTCCATGATGTATCTCTCGATTTCATTCGACCACCGGGTCGTGGACGGAGCGATCGCGGCGCTGTTCGTCAAGGATGTCGCCGAGTCGCTCGCGCATCCCGACGTCCTGCTCATGGAAGGCGGCTAAGCGTGGCCAACGACTACGAAGCGATCGTCATCGGCGGAGGCCCCGGCGGCTATAGCGCCGCGATCCGTCTGGCACAGCTCGGCAAGAAGACATTGTGCATCGAGAAAGAGCGGCTGGGCGGCGTCTGCCTCAACTGGGGCTGCATGCCCACCAAGGCGTTGCTGCACGT
Organism: Candidatus Eremiobacteraceae bacterium; assembly: GCA_035307865.1. Taxonomy (GTDB): domain Bacteria; phylum Vulcanimicrobiota; class Vulcanimicrobiia; order Eremiobacterales; family Eremiobacteraceae; genus JALYZS01. Next base: position 4,644 of record DATGHT010000147.1, read on the forward strand.
CGGTGAGGTCGTCACGGCTGCGCGCGAAATCAAAGAACTAGGCATCGAATTCGGCGAGCCCAAGATCAACTTGCCGTCGCTGAACAAATGGAAAGCGAAGATGGTCGACGATCTGGTAAACGGGATCGGCACCCTCTTCAAGGTCAATAAGGTCGAGTCCATGACCGGCACCGCGGAGCTGCTGGACCGCAACAGCGTGCGCGTCAAAAAGTCCGACGGCGGCACGGCCACGCTTTCGGCAGGCAATATCATCGTGGCAACGGGCTCAGAGCCGGTCGCGCTGCCGGGTTTTCCCCGCAACGGCACGACCATTTTGAACTCGGACGACTCGGTGAGTCTCGCAGAGATTCCAAAGAGCATCCTCGTGATGGGCGCAGGCGTCGTCGGGTTGGAGTTTGCCACGATCTACAAACGCTTGGGAGCGGACGTCACCGTCGTTGAGCTCCTGGACCGCGCTTTAGGCGATACCGATCTCGAGATCTCCACCCTGTTGCTGCGGATCCTCAAGAAGCAAGGCATCAACGTCCACCTGAAGACAAAGGCCGCAAGCGCCACCGTCCAGGGCAGCAAAGTAACGGTGGCTTTGGAAGGCGAGCTCAACGAGAGCCGTCAGTTCGACAAAGTGCTCGTGGCCGTCGGCCGCCGCCCCCGAACGGCGAATTTCGGTTTGGAGAAAGTCGGCGTCAAGCTGGACCGCGGCTTCGTGAAAGTGGATGAGCAGCGACGCACGTCCGTGCCGACCATCTTTGCCGTCGGCGATTGTGCCGGCGCACCGCTGCTGGCGCACAAAGCGATGAAGGAAGGTATCGTCGCCGCAGAAGTGATCGCGGGCCAAGCATCGGCCTACGACCCGCGGGCGGTGCCGAACTGCGTCTATACGGATCCACAATTAGCGACCGCCGGTCTTTCAGAAGAGCAAGCCAAAGCGGCGGGTTACGAAGTGAGCCTGGGAAGATTCCGGCTGGCGGCGCTGGGTCGCGCGCGCACGGTGAATATCAGCGACGGCATGGTGAAGATCGTCGGCGACAAGAAGACCGATCTGGTGCTCGGCGTTCACATCATCTCGCCGACTGCGGAATCGATGGTCGCCGAAGCGGTGCTCGCAATCGAAATGGGCGCTACCGTGGAAGACATCGGCTTGACGATCCACCCGCATCCCACGTTCGCCGAGTCGATCATGGAAGCGGCGGAAGCGCTGCACGGCAAAGCG
>DATGHT010000148.1:0-3770 GCA_035307865.1 Candidatus Eremiobacteraceae bacterium
CGGCCGCTTGGCTGGCGAACGCTGCCATGGCGATGGCGCACGCCACCAACGCTGCCACTAAAGAGGTCTTTCGGCACATGGTACGTGGTGATTCGCCGGTGTGCTCGTTTCCACTGCGCAGAACAAAGACCCAATTCTCGATTTGGCGCAGGATGCCGCCGCCGGGCGGAGGAAAACCGGGCGCCACCTCGGGCCGGCATCCGCGTTTAACGGAGGCGTCCATGCTCGTTTTGACGCGCAAGCTCAATCAGGAAATCGTAATCGGCGACGACATTCGCATTACCATCGTCGCGGTTGGCAGCGACCAAGTGAAGATCGGCATTACAGCCCCGCGTTCCATACCCGTTCACCGTTCCGAGATCTATCGCGAACGGCAGAATCTGCTCGTGGCCGCCGGCACCGGCGTAAAAGGGGCGGGCTAGCACGCTTGCGGCCCGCCCATACTCCGTTCTCTCCTTAATATAGGCGATAAAATAGCAGCCGGGCACGCCCCAGCTCATAAGCCCGATGCCGTTGCGTGCGGTTGCGGGGCTATGGTATAATCTTTCGGCGTAAGTTTAGGGTAGTCCGGCGCGGGCGAAAGCGGTTGCTTTCGCCGTCTGTGCGTCTAAGGAGGTGCACGGAGGACCCTAGTAATGCTGCAAGTCTCTTGCGGCAGAAAGGCTCATGATGGCGACCCCTAGTTCGATCATTTCCATGAAGCAGCTCCTCGAAGCGGGAGTGCATTTCGGCCACCAGACGCGCCGCTGGAATCCCAAGATGGCGCGCTACATCTTCCAAGAGCGCAACGGCATCTATATCATCGATCTGCAAAAGACGGTGGTGAAGCTACGCGAGGTGTACGAAGCGGTGCGCGAGATGTCGCGCCGCGGGAAAACCTTCCTGTTCGTCGGCACCAAGAAGCAAGCCCAGGACGTCGTGAAAGAAGAAGCCGAGCGCTGCGGCATGTTCTTCGTCAATCAACGCTGGCTGGGCGGCACGCTGACCAATTTTCAAACCATTCAAAAGCGCATCGCGCGCTTGCGCGAGCTTGAAAAACAGCGCGACACCGGCATGTTCGAAGTGCTGACCAAAAAAGAGGTCAGCAAACTCGAAGACGAGCTGAATCGGCTCGAGCGTTTCTTGGGCGGCATCAAAGACATGCCGCGTCTGCCGGACGCGCTTTTCATCGTCGATCCGCGCAAGGAACGCATCGCGGTGCTGGAAGCGCGCAAGCTTAAGATCCCGATCATCGCGGTCATCGACACCAATTGCGACCCGGATGAAATCGACTACGCGATCCCGGGCAATGACGACGCCATTCGCTCGGTCAAGCTCATGGCCGGCAAAATCGCCGACGCGATCATCGAAGGCCGCACGGAGACCGAATCTGCGGTAGAGGCAGAGGAGCAAGCGCCGCAGGTTGCGGCGGCGCCAAGCGAAGAGACGGTCGCCGCAGCACCGCCGGTTTCGTAGCCAAAGCAGAAGAAATGCGACGCGGCTGCGGACGGCCTTTTGGTCGCCCGTAACGCAACCTGGGCTGCCCGCTTGCACGAGGGCAGGGAACAACTATAAAGCGAGGAAACGGGACACATCGAAATGGTTCAACAGTACACACCAAGCGCGGCCGATGTTAAGGCCCTGCGCGATGCTACGAATGCGGGCGTCATGGACTGCCGGCGCGCATTGAGCGAGAGCGGCGGCGACTTGGAGCGTGCCAAGAAGTTGATCGCGGAGCGCGGCCAGCAGATTGCCGCCAAGAAGGCTCAGGATGAAGTGCACGAGGGCTTCATCGGGCACTACATTCACCAAGGCGGCAAAATGGGCGCCCTGGTGGAGCTCGCCTGCAAGACCGATTTTGTAGCGCGCAACGAGATGTTCCAGCGTCTGGCGCACGACCTGGCACTGCACATCTGCGCCTCGCGGCCGCAGTATGTCAGCAAGGACGACGTTCCGGACGAGGTCCGCCGAGCCCACGAGACGCACAACGGCAAAATCGAAAAACTGTACGAAGAAACCGTGCTCATGGAGCAGCCGTACGTGCGCGACGAGACCAAGACGATCAAGGAGCTCATCGAGTCGGCGGTCGGTGTGCTCGGAGAGAACATCAAAGTGCGCCGCTTCGCGCGCTTTGATATCAGCGAAGAGTAGATGAGCACCAACGGCGCCGGCTCCCAACCCGTCTACCGCCGCATCCTCTTGAAATTGAGCGGCGAAGCGTTTGCGGCGCAGACGAATGGGTCGATCGACACCGACACCGTCTACCTCATCGCCAATCAGATCAAAGAAGTGGCGCAAGCGGGCGTGCAGGTCGCATGCGTCGTCGGCGGCGGCAACATTTGGCGCGGCAAGTCCGCCGCGCATGCGAGCATGGACCGCTCGACCGCGGACTACATGGGCATGCTGGCCACGGTCATCAACGCCCTCGCGCTGCAAGATGCTTTGGAAGACATCGGCGTCGTCACGCGGGTGCAAACCGCGATCTCGATGCATCAGGTCGCCGAACCATACATCCGGCGGCGTGCCATACGGCACCTAGAAAAAGGTCGCGTCGTCATCTTTGCGGCGGGCACGGGCAATCCATATTTCACGACCGACACGACCGCTGCACTGCGCGCGCTGGAGATCGGCGCGGAGGCCATCCTGAAAGCGACGCAGGTCGACGGCGTCTACAACGCCGATCCGAAGAAGGATCCCACGGCGGTACGATTTGACAGGCTCGACTATCTGGAGGTGCTGCAGCTCGGGCTGGAAGTGCTCGACAACACCGCGCTGACGCTGTGCATGGATAACGGTCTGCCGATCGTCGTGTTCGAGTTGATGCGCGAAGGCAACATCAAGCGCGTCATCTGGGGCGAAGCGATCGGCACGTTTGTGGGGAGGGCCGGCAGCCGTGTTACCCCAGCTGTATAAAGATACGGAAGAGCGGATGAAAAAGGCCGTCGAGGCCACTCGCGGTGAGTTCGCCTCCATCCGGACGGGCCGCGCCAGCGCGGCGCTGCTCGACCACGTGCTGGTGGAAGCCTACGGCAGCGAGATGCCGCTGCGGCATGTCGCCAACGTTGCGGTGCCGGATGCGCGCAGCATCGTCGTGCAACCGCACGACAAGTCGATCGCGGGCGACATCCGCAAGGCGCTGGAAAAATCCGATCTGGGTATCACGCCCAGCGTGGACGGCAACACCATCCGGCTGGCGCTGCCGCAGCTCAATGAGGAGCGCCGCAAAGAGCTCGTGAAGCTCGTGCACAAGCGCGCCGAGGAGGGCCGGATCGCCATTCGCAACGTGCGCCGCGACGCGCACGAGCGGCTGAAGCACCTGCTCAAGGATTCAAAAGTCACTGAAGACGAGAACCGCCGCGCCAACGAGAGCGTGCAAAAAGTCACCGACAAATACATCAGCGAAGTGGATCACCTCGTCGCCACGAAGGAGAAGGAGATCATGGAGGTGTGAGCACGAGTGTGCCGGCACCTCACACTGAAAAACTGCTCCTGCTTCCGTTTGTCCGCGCGCTCGAAGCGCTGCACGGCAGCGACGTCCGGGTGACGCTTTTGGCACCGCCCTATCCCTGTGTCGGCAGCGGCGAACTGCGGGTGGTGCGCGTCGGCGAAGAAAACGGCGCGACAAAGCTCGATCTGTCCTATGAGAACTACGAGCGACTGGAATGAACACCGTCATCGCTACGCCCAAGGCAGACGTCGCCGCCCGCTTGCGGCAAGGACTCAGCGCCAAGCGCGTGGTCATCGGCCTGGTCGTCGCGATCGTGGGCATCGCAAGCGTCTACAATCAGGCG
>DATGHT010000149.1:0-4737 GCA_035307865.1 Candidatus Eremiobacteraceae bacterium
AAAAATGGATTGGGTAAAGAGTTACTATACGCCCGAGCAACTAGCCGATCTGCAATCGCGTGGAACGCCGGAAGTCTTGGCTAAAGGGGAAGCCGATTGGAAAGCGTTGCTGGCCGAGATTGAGGCTTCGTTGCACGAGGACCCCGCGAGCGAGCACGCACAGTCGTTAGCGGCTCGCTGGGCGGCGCTCATCGAGCAATTCACCGGCGGCGACGAAGGCATTCGACAAAACCTTGCCCGCCTCTACGCAGACCGAGCCAACTGGCCGGCGGACTTCAAACAACCGTACAGTGACGAGGCGGCTGCTTTCATCGCGAAAGCCAGAGCGGCGCGCCGCTGATCGCAGTGCTCAAGAATGCATCTCAATGCCGCAGAGACCGACGAGCGCGTGCAAGAAAGCTGCGCGGTGCGCGTGAAGTTGCCGCCTCTGCCGGACCGTGGAGAGGTGCTGGAGCGGTCGAACAGGCACGCCTGGAAAGCGTGTAGACGCTAAAACCGTCTCGAGGGTTCGAATCCCTCCCTCTCCGCCATCGCCCGGCACGCTTTCCTGGAGGTCTCGTAAGCGAGATGTCCGCGCCCTCCAAACAAGCGCCCAAGCTGAAACTGTACACCAGCCGGGCACGGTGGTTCCACTTGTTGACTGCACCTGCAGATTACCGGCATGAAGCGGCGTGCTATGCGTCCATTGCGAAGCGTGCTTGCAAAGGGAAGCGCGAAACCATGTTGGAGCTCGGCAGCGGGGGCGGCAATAATGCCTTCCACCTGAAGAACCATTTCCGGCTCACGCTGACTGATGTTGCGAAAGAAATGCTCGCGCTGAGCCGCACCATAAACCCGGAGTGCGAACACATTTGCGGCGACATGCGCACGTTGCGCTTGCATCGGCGCTTCGACATCGTATTCGCTCACGACGCGGTGAGCTACATGACGGACATGCGCGACCTTGAAGCTGCCATGCGGACAGCGTTCGTTCACTGCCGCCCGGGCGGAATCGCGCTCTTTGCTCCCGATGATTTTCGCGAGACGTTTCGCTCGACCACGCAGCACGGCGGTCATGACGCAGGCGACAGGGGCCTGCGATTTGTTGAATGGTCGTACGATCCGAATCCCGCTGACACGCACTACGTCGCGGAGTATGCCTACCTGATGCGCAACGGCGACACGGTTCGCGTCGAGCACGACCGCCATCTCAACGGCCTTTTTTCGCGCGTCCAGTGGCGAGCGGCGCTGTTGCGCACGGGGTTCGAGAAAATCCGCATGACGCGACCGCGTGGCTGCAGCAACGTCATCGTCGCCACGAGACCAAAGCGCTGACGGTCGTATGCATCACACTAAGATGAAAGGTCCGGTGGGTCGAGGCAATCGAAGCGCGCGGTGGGAGGCGTTGACGGCGAGGGTCCGCGCGACGAAAATCCGCTAATCCCGTCAGGACCGGAAGGTAGCAGCGGCATGCGGAACCTTTCGAGCGCCGCGGGTAGCTCTGGCCTGAGCCTCCCTTTAACTTTGTGTGGGTACAGGTGTGCGACTCATCCACACTCCCTGTGACCCTCATCAGGAAGGACTGGCATGGCTGTTTTCGAAGCTGCGGGCCTGACGTCATGAACGACGCACTTTCGTCGTTTTTGACGGGGCTCGGCGCCGCTCTGACATCTCCCGTTCTCGCAATGTCGATCGTCGCCGCAATCGCAGTAGCGATCATCTATCACTGGGCAATCGCGCGACGCACTTTTCTCGTGTCGCGCGCGCAGGGTGAGCGCCTCCGGACGGCGGGCAATCCAGCGGATATGGCCGCGCTACGCAACCGGGTCGACGCTTTGGAAGCGAACGTCGCGCGATCCCTGCAACGAGTCGGGTTTGTGCGATTCAATGCGTTTCCCGACGTCGGGTCTGAACTCTCGTACGCACTCGCCGTGGTCGATGGAGACGGCAACGGTTTTCTTGTTTCGAGCATCTACTCGCGCGAGGAAGTGAGGACGTACGCCAAAGCGATCCGCAGATTCGCTGCCGACAAGGACATGAGCGAAGAAGAGCGGCGGGCGGTTGAGCTGGCCAAAGCGGCCCCGGCCCGTCCATCCTAACGCGAAGCACGACGCGACGCTGGCTTCACGGACACGGCAGTTCGGCGCAACGGAGGACCAGGTGAAGAAGTTCTGTCAGTGGCTGCTGTCGCCGCACAAGCGCATGCTGATAAAGATCATCCCGCACCACGCCGAGGCTGTCTACAAATGTGAGTTTTCGCATCTGCACTTGGCGCTTGCCGGTTTCTGCGCTATCCTGTTAAGCTTGGGACTTTTGATCGCTCACGTCGCGGACGTCCGCGCCGCAGAAGCACACGTGCGCGCGTTACAGATCGTCGAGGCGGCGCAAAAGCAGCAGCTGAACGCGTTCTCCAGACAGACCAAAACGTTGTGGCAGCGGCTCAGCAGGCTGCAGCGCGACAATCAAGAGATGCAGACGTTGACCAAGGTGATCGTGCCCGCCAAACCCGCCGGCCACCCGCAACATAAGGTCGTGAAGAATTCAAACGGTCAGCAGATCGGCCTGGTGCATGGCGGCCACACGTTTGCAATAGCGACGCACGTGGCAAGCCAGCCGACCTTCGGCGCGAAAGTGATGGCCTGGTTGCACTCGGTCACGCACCTTGATGGACTGGGATTTGCAGCCGAGGCGTCGGAGTTGTCCTCGCTGGATGCAGCAGTCGACGAAGCCAGCTTGGAATCAAACGATTTGAAGACGCAGATTCGGGCTGCCGCGCGGGCGAAGATCGAGGCTCGGCTTGCCCGCGAGCGCTACTTGGCGGCGATTCCCTCTATTTGGCCGACGCTGGGCTACGTGTCATCGGGTTTCGGTTACCGCTCCTACCCGGATGCTGAGTTTCACTCAGGTCTCGACATCGTGAACGACTATGGCGCACCGGTGTACGCGACCGCGACGGGCGTCGTGACGGAATCCGACTGGGATGGCGGCTACGGCTATAAGATCGTCATCGATCACGGCAACGGCCTGGTCACGATGTACGCGCACAACTCGCGCCTGCTCGTGAGCACGGGTGAAGCGGTGCACAAGGGAGAGCAGATCGCGCTGGTCGGCGCGACCGGTTTTGCGACCGGCCCGCACGTGCACTATCAAGTGGAGCTTTGGGGCAAGCCGATCGATCCGACCCCCTATCTCAGCGGCAACGGCAAGATCGTCGCGATGGACCACTAGGGCGCCCGCAGCAAAACCCACACACCAAAGGCTAGCAACCCCACACCGGAGGCAGCGTTCACCCAGCGCAAGGCCGCGGGTCGGACGCGCGCACGCAGCGCGCTCACAGCGCTACTGAGGATCAGCCACCAGGCGGTCGAGCCGCAGAACGCGCCGAGCACGAAAAGCGCCGCCGACAACGCCGAAAGCGGGCCCACGCGCGTCGCGATGATCGTGAAGGCGGCCGCAAACGAGACGATCGTCGTGGGGTTGACGATGGTCAGCAAGAATGTCGAGGCGGTCGCGCCCGCGATATGCGACTTCGTGGCTTGCACTTCGCGCGGCGCGTGAAATGCGCTGCGGAAGGCCTGCACTGCGAGCGCGCCGAGCAACAAGATCGCGACGACTTGAAACGCTCGCGCGTGCGACTGCAGGAAACGGAAGGCCGCGCTCAGCCCGAAGGCTGCGATCGCTGCATAGTATGCGTCGGCGAACGCCGCGCCAAGTCCGGATGCAAAACCCAACTGCCAACCACCTTCAAGCGAGCGGCGGATGCACAACAAGCCGATCGGTCCGATTGGCGCCGCGATGAGAAACCCGACAGCGAAACCCTGTGCGAAGACGGTCAGCAATCCGCCCGCTTTCCAGGGCGAAGGTACGACTTCCCCGTAATACCGGAAGCATGCTGCATCGTGCGCCTGCTCGGCGCGTGCACACTCATGTGCGAAATTTTTGCATCATCGCGCACATCGATCATGGCAAGACCACGCTCTCGGACCGGTTGTTGGAGCTGACCGGCACGATGGCCAGCCGTGACATGGAAGCACAAGTGCTCGACTCCATGGACCTGGAGCGCGAGCGCGGCATCACGATCAAAGCGCATCCCGTCACGCTGGAATACGGGGCGGCAGACGGCAGTCATTACGAGCTCAATCTCATCGACACGCCCGGTCACGTCGATTTTTCATACGAGGTTTCGCGTTCGCTGTCGGCCTGCGAAGGGGCGCTGCTCGTCATCGATGCGTCGCAAGGCATCGAGGCCCAAACGCTGGCGAATTTCTACCTCGCAACCGAGGCCAAGCTTGAGATCATACCGGTTATCAATAAGATCGACTTACCTTCGGCCGACCCGGAAGCGGTGATGAAAGATGTGGAAGACACGCTGCTGATCGAGCGCGAGCGCTGCATCAAGGCCTCGGCCAAAGAAGGCATCGGGATCAAAGAGATCTTGGAAGCGATCGTGGCACGCGTGCCGCCGCCCAAAGGCACGACGGAGCATCTGCGCGCGCTGGTCTTCGATTCGCACTATGACTCGTACCGCGGGGTGATCTGCTACATCAGGGTGGTGGATGGCGCGCTGCGGGCGGGCATGCGCATCAAGTCGATGGCCGGTGACCGTACGTTTGAGGTGTTGGAAGTCGGCACGTTCCGCCCGGACATGCGCCCCAGCGCCGGCTTGGAAATCGGCGACGTCGGCTACGTGATCGCCAACGTGAAGGCGCTCGCGGAGATCGCGGTCGGCGATACGTTGACCGGTGTGGATTCGCCCGC
>DATGHT010000150.1:0-3026 GCA_035307865.1 Candidatus Eremiobacteraceae bacterium
CTCGGTCAGGTTCTTGAGCACGTCGCCCATCTTCTGCTTGAGCATGGTAACGGATGCCGCTTCGGCAGGCGCCACCGCTTCCGGGTCTTCGATAAAATCGCCTAAGTGGCTGTCTTCCTCTTCCCCGATCGGGGTTTCGAGCGAGATCGGTTCCTGCGCGATCTTCATGACCTCGCGCACCTTGTCAGGCGAGAGCGTCATTTCTTTGGCGATCTCCTCGACTGAAGGATCGCGCCCGAGCTCTTGCAACAGCTGCCGTGAAATCTTCACCAGTCGGTTGATCGTCTCGACCATGTGCACGGGAATCCGAATCGTGCGCGCCTGATCGGCCAATGCTCGCGTGATCGCTTGGCGAATCCACCAGGTGGCATAAGTCGAAAACTTATAGCCCTTCTTGTAGTCGAACTTCTCGACCGCTCGGATCAAGCCCAAGTTGCCTTCTTGGATCAAGTCCAAGAACAGCATGCCGCGGCCCACGTACTTCTTCGCGATGCTGACGACGAGACGAAGATTCGCCTCGGTGAGGTCCCGCTTTGCGGCTTCGCCCGCTTCGAGGATCACCGGATTGGGATGACCGCCGTTGCGCTTGCTGCGTTCGCGCTCTTCCTCGGCCAGCTCGATGGCTTTCGCCAGTTCTTGTTCCTGCGCCATCCCCAGGAGCGGCACGCGACCGATCTCTTTGAGATACATGCGCACCGGGTCGTCCAGCGCGACTCCCGGCACGAAGGTCAGATCTTCGGGCGCTTCCTCGACTGCCTCGGGCTCGCCGTCTTCCTTCTCCTCGGCGCCGACCTCGGGCATTTCCGTGATCTCGATGCCCTGGCCCATGATCTCTTCTACGAGCTCGTTGCCTTTTTCCGGATCGTCCTCGTCGAACTGCGCGGAGATGACGGCGATCTCGTCATAGGTGAGCGAGCCACGCTTCTTGCCCTTTTCAATGAGGGACTTCACGGCGGCCTCGCGCCCGGTCGCAGGCGCCGGCGTTTGACTCGCCTGCGTGACCGCATCGGAGCCAGCCGCGGTATCAACTGGTTTGCGTGGCGGCACCGTTATCGTCCCTCCTTTCCTTGTAGCGATGAACCGCGCAGCGTCGCAGCGAGAAAATTGTACTCCTCGCGCAACGGCTCGGGCACAGATTGGCCGGATGTGAGAAGACCATTCATTTCCGCGTCCATGCTCGAAAGCCTCCGCTCCATGCGCAACCGTTCGAACCGGTCAAGCATCCGCGCAAGCCGCCGCTCGTCTTCCTCTAACGACAACGGTGGCGATGAGAGTGCGAGCCGCGTGAGTTCCGCGCTATGTGGTTGGTCGGCAAGAACGGTCAGCGGATTAATGCCTTGCGCGATTTCCTCGCTGCGTTTAAGCAGCGTCACAAAAGTGTCGCGTAGCTCTTCGTCCTTGAAATCGTCGGCTGCGATCTGCGTAGCGGCTTCGGGCAGCAAGCCGGGGCGAACCAATATCAGCTGCACGAGTTCGCGCTCGATCGACGGGCTCTCCGCAAGCCCGGGGGCGCGTCGCTGCGGCGAGCGATCCGGCTCCCGTCCCGGCACCACCGCGGGAGCAGCGTGGACGCGCACCTGGCGCAATGCTTGCTCCGCGATATCGAGCCGGCGCGCCATGGCTTTGACGTATTGATCGCGCTCGATCGGATCGCGCACGTGCAGAACGACGTTCATCGCCTCACGCGCGATGTCGCGCTTGTTGGCAAAGCGCGACGCGATGCGGCTGCACGCAAGCTCGATCTTGAAATCGATCCAGCGTTGCGATTGCTCGATGAGCGCCGCGAACGCTTGCGCGCCGTCCTGAAGGACGATTTCATCCGGATCGCGGCCCTGCGGCAAGCTTGCGACGCGCACCTGCAGACCTTCTTCGGCGAGCATATCGATGCTGCGGGCGGTGGCCGCTTGCCCGGCGGCGTCGCCGTCGAAGCACAAATAGAGGTTGGGAGCCACCCGTCGCAGTTCGCGCGCTTGTTCGGGGGTGAAGGCCGTTCCCAAGCTTGCTACCGCATTGCTGAAACCGGCTTGGTGCAGCGCGATGCAGTCCAAGTAACCCTCGACCACGATGAGCGCTTCTTTGGCTGCGGCCGCCTTGCGCGCGAGTTGCAACGCGTACACGTGTTGCCCTTTCGTGTAGGCTGCCGTATTCCGGGTGTTGAGGTACTTGGGCGTTTCGTCGCCGAGCGACCGGCCGCCGAACGCGATGACTTCCCCGGTCAAATTGAAGACCGGCAGCATCAGGCGGCCGCGGAAAAAATCACAGTAGCTGCTGTCGCGCTGGCGCTGCGACAAAAGACCCGCACGCGCCGCCAATGCCAAGTCGACGTGCGCGCGGCGAAACACATCCGTCAGGCCTTCCCAGTGGTCAGGCGCGTAGCCGATGGAGAATTTCTCCACGGTTTCAGGCGCAAGACCTCGCCGCTCGACGTAGGCGCGCGCCACGGCAGTCGTGCGCAGCGCTTCCCCAAAATACGATTTGGCGAGCGCGTTGAGCTCGTAAATAGCTTCTTTCTCGCTGCGATGGCGTTTGAAATCCGTCGATTCTTGCAGTTCGATGCCGGCGCGCGTGGCCAACATCCGCAACGCGTCCGGGAATTCGACGTTTTCGTAGCGCCGCACAAACGTGATGAGATCGCCGCCAGCCTCGCACCCGTGACAATGCCAGACCTGTTTTTCGGCGTTGAGCGAAAACGAGGGCGTGCGCTCGGCGTGGAAGGGACACAAGCCGAGATATTCGCGGCCGCGCTTGCGCAGCGTGACGTATTGGCTCACGTACGCCAAGAGATCCACTTTCGACTGGATCTCGGCGATGACGCTCCCGTTAACCGGCATGATCAGTTCTTCTGCTCGCTGGCAGCGTTGTCTTACGGATTCGTCAGACGTCCCACTCGCGCGGCACTTGCAGTTCTGCGGGCTCGACGAACAGCTCCTTGAACTTCTTGATCGCGAAGCGGTCGGTAAAGCCGGCCACGTAGTCGCACACCCGCCGCGCCAGCGAATCCTCCGGCTGCGCTCCCGCCGAAAACT
>DATGHT010000151.1:0-3217 GCA_035307865.1 Candidatus Eremiobacteraceae bacterium
CACGACGTTATAAACCGAGCCAGCACCGCCGCCTTTCGGATCGGGGCACGCGTACACGATGCGCTCTAACCTGGCCGCTACGCAGGCAGCGGCGCACATGATGCAGGGTTCTTTGGTCACATATAGCGTTGCATCGCTCAAGCGCCATCCGCCACGCCGGGCGGCCGCTTGGCGCATGGCTACGACTTCCGCGTGCGCGGTCGGATCGTGATTCGCTTCTTTTTGATTGAAACCGACAGCGGCGATCTGCCCATCGATCACTAGCACAGCACCTACTGGCACGTCGCCGCGCTCTTCGGCGAGCGTGGCCAGCTCGAGTGCACGCTGCATGAATCTACGGTCGTCGGCTTCGGAATTCGTTTGCAAACCTCGCGCGCCCGAGTGGGCTCGAACCACCAACCTTCGGCTTCGGAGGCCGACACTCTATCCAGTTGAGCTACGGGCGCAGGGCGGCGCTTCGCTTTTCGCACGCGCGCCGCGGGAATGTGGTGTGCCTCGGGCAAGAATCGAACTTGCGACCAAGGGCTTATGAGTCCCCTGCTCTACCGCTGAGCTACCGAGGCATGCCGGGCGTCAGCGAGGCGGCCGCCTGGCGATTGCCGGCAGCCGCCTCGACCGATGATGCTCGCGCTCGGAGGGACTCGAACCCCCGACCTCCAGATTCGTAGTCTGGCATTCTAATCCAGCTGAACTACGAGCGCATGACGTGAGGAAATAACCCAGCCCTTTTAGTTTTTCGTGCAGATTCGCGGATGGTCCTCGGACAGCGACGCTTTCGATGCTGGCGGAGAGAGAGGGATTCGAACCCTCGATAGCGCCTTTATAGCACTATAACGGTTTAGCAAACCGCCGCCTTCAGCCAACTCGGCCATCTCTCCGTAGTGACAACGTCGTACGTTCGCCCGGTGTTAGCGCATCACTTTCTCGTACGGGAAAGGGCGGCCGCAGCCGGCGCCGCTTCCACGGGCAGCGTCAGCGCGATCCCCCTACCCACGACCATACTCAGCGCCTGCGGCAGAACTTCTATGTGCAGCGCCCGCTCGTCGGCAAGCGGGTTCTTGTCGGAATCCACTGCTAAGGGAGTTGCCGCCTTGATGCGCACGATGCGCGAGCGGAAGAAACGAACCTTGGGATTCTCTGCGCGTTTACCGTCCTTCATCGCCATGAAGTAGTCGACGAGTTCCGCCTTTCCCATACCGTCGTAGATGGCGATGTCCAGTAGACCATCGTCCATCTTCGCGTCCGGCGCGATCAAGAAGTTCAGCCCCATCAGCGGCGCATTGGAAGCCGTCACGAGCTGGGCGCTGGCAGCCACCTTTTGCTCATCATCCAACTCGACCTCGACTGCATCCGGCTTTTGATCGAAGAATTTTTGCAGCGCCCGCGGCAAGCCGGCAAGGGGTCCTTTTTGGGCGGCCTTTCCCGCGGAAAACGCGATCGCCGTCAGCCCTAACCCCGCGGTTTCCAAGAAATAGTCCGCGCCTTTCTTGCCCTCCGTGATGATGTGGCCCATATCGATGCGCCGAGTGCTGCCGGCGGCAAGCAGTGCGCACGCGTCGTCGAGATCGAGCGGCACGCCCAGCGATCGCGCGATGTTGTTCATCGTGCCGATCGGCAGAATGCCAAGCGCGGTCTTCGTGCCGCACAAAGCCGGCGCGACTTCCTCGACCGTGCTGTCGCCACCGGCGACGATCACGAGGGACTCCTCGTTGTCTGCGGCAACGCTCGCAAGCTCGCGGGCGTCGCGTGCGGACGTCTTGACGTCGACATCGGCGCGCAGGCCATGCGAGCGCAGTGCTGCGACGATCGACTCTAGGGTAACGTCCTGCGCGCCGCCCGACTTCGGATTGTAGATGACGTGGATCGGCTTGAGCTTGCCGTTGCCGGCTTGCGCTCGAGCGTTCCCTGCGCTCCGCTGTGTGTGCGAACGCCGTTCAAGCTGCGCGAGCTTCGCTTCGACGCGCCGCAGCCGGCGCGTGCGCTTCTCCAGCTTGGCTTGCGTTGATGCGACTTTTTTCAGCAGTCGCTTCTGCTTGCTGCGCGCCGCCTCGATGGCCTCACTCAGTTGCGCGCGCGACTTCGGTTTTTTTGTCATTGCTCGCTTTTACCCAGAATGCCTAGCTTGCGTGCGCCCAGCTCAGGGTCCATAAGATGGCCTTTGCGACCTTCTTCTCGTCGGCGCTGCTGCTGGACGCGACGGCGATCGGACCGGCGATCTTGATCGCCTGGCGCGCATAGCGTTGCTTGGTCTGAAGATTGCCGGCAGACTCGTTATTGAGCGCCTGCGCTGCTTGATCCCAGCTCGCAGCCTCACCGAGCAGGTAGCGTGTCTTGGTATGGCCACTATTCTCCAAAGCGCACGCGTGGTAAACGCCCGCCTGCCGGACCGCATATTTTTCCAAGGCAGCATTATCCCGAGCGTTGATCGCGATCTTTATCTTCTCGGCATTCTTGTCGGCCAGTTTCTGGTCGCACGCAAGCGCAACATGCTGCACGCCGAGGACAACACTAAACACCGCAGTCACGACTGCGAACAGCTTCATTCCAGCTCCCTTTACAATCGCGGCAGGATCCGCATCACCTAGTGCTCGCTTGCAGCCGCTCGCCGCTCGTATAGGTTCTCTATGATGGCGGCGACGGTAGTGGCGGCTTCCGGCTGCGCCAGCCCGCGCGCGTTGCGCCGCATCCGTTCCAGCGTTGCGGGCGAAGAAAGCACTTTTGCCAGCGCTTGCGTCAGCTCGCTCGAACGCTCCACGCGGATTCCCACTCCGCGGTCCTGCAAGTAGCGCGTATTGCGCTCCTCCTGGCCGGGCAGCGGGCGCAACATGATGATCGGCAGCTCGGCGACGAGTGCCTCCGAACTTGTCAGGCCCCCCGGTTTGCTCACGAGCACGTCCGCAGCTCGCATGTAGTCGTACACGTTTTGAATGAAGCCGACGATCGTCACCGGGCGGCGCAACCGGGTGGCCACATCACGCAGCCTGCGTTCCAGCGAGATATTCTTGCCTACCACGACCACCGTCTGGGCGTCGTGCTCCAACCGGTCGATAGCCAGCAGCGCATTTTCCAGCGGGCCTATTCCTAGACCGCCGCCCATGAGGAGAATCGTGGTCTGATCCGGCGCTACCCCGATGATCTGCCGGGCGCGGCGCTTGCTCGTTCCGTTGGCGAAGCGGCAGTCGATCGGGATGCCGGTCACCAGCACGCGTTGCGGCAA
>DATGHT010000152.1:0-3325 GCA_035307865.1 Candidatus Eremiobacteraceae bacterium
AATACGGCATCGACGGCGGCAAGCCCGGATTGACTCGCGACGCCTGGCTACGCTTCACGACGAACCCGACGCTCGAGCCGCGGGCCGCGCTGCGCATGCTCGCGGGCCAGTTCACGCTGCCGTTGCTCATCGATCCCGAGACGATGCGCGAGTCGTTGCAGCACTACGCGGTGTTCGATCAAACGGTCGGCGGCAACCCATTCACGTTCTTCGCGCCGAAGACCGGGGCCGACATTGCGCTCGGCAACGAGCAAAGCGGCGTGGACGCGCATGTCGTCTTCGCCCTGGGTCACGATACGCAGTCGGGATTGCCCATCTCGGGCTGGGATCGCATGCTGGTGAGTCAATACGCGCAGGGCAGCGCCGTCGTATCCGCTTACCGTTATGACGGGCACCGCCCGCTCGGCGCGGTCGCTGACACCTTTTGGCGGCAGGGTTTGGCGGCCAGCGTCACGCTTGGAAAGCTGCGCGTCGATCTGCTCTCGCAAGACGGGAACGACAGCAGCGCGGACGGCGCGGGCCTCGCGCTGCAATCGAGCGGGGGTTTCATTCAGACGCACTGGCAACTGTCGCCGCTGTGGAGCAGCGTCGTGCGCTACGACAACGCGAACTTTTTCAATGCGCGTAACGCCGCCGGCACGCACGCGATCATCGTGAGCATCATCCGCAAACTTTGGAGAAACTCGCGCTTCACACTCGAAGGCGTGACGAGCCGGCCTCCGGCCCAGCGGGTGCTCAACGCCGCACTGCTGGTGGCCTACTGACGCTTCTTTTGTTGTGCTTTGGGGATCGAGCTGGCGATCGTCAAGCCGGCGGCGATCAGCACGAGGTTCTTGAGCAGGAATTCGCCGTACACCGACAAGACCAGCGGATTACCGTTTTGGACGAGCATCGCGGGCCGGGTCACGACCGTCAGAAACGTGCCGAGCATTTGGAGGAAGAAGAGCGCAAGAGTGAACCGCATTGCGATGCCGCTCAACAGCCCTAAGCCGATGATCGTCTCCAAGACGCCCATTCCGACGAGCGCCAGTTTCGGCGGCAAGAAATAGGCGGTCCGCACGACCATGTCCGCCACCGGGCTGACGCCGAACACTTTGAGCAGACCGAACCAAAGAAAGACGATCCCGAGCGCCACGCGGAGCACCGGAATGCTATAGCGGCGCGTTCCCTCGATCAGCGCGTGATCGAATTTGACGAGGCCTTCGGGAAATTTCACCGGGCAGCTTGTTGCGCTTGCATCCCCAAGTCCGCCAAAATTTCTTTCGCCACCCTTTCGCCGGTGTCAACCGCGCCATTCATGAATCCGCCGAACTCGATCGACGTGTGCTCGCCGCAAAAATGCACGTTGCCTTGGCGCGTGCCTTCGATGCCCGCGAACTGCGTGAATTGGCCCACCCCGAGATACGAGTACGAGCCATGATGCCAGCGATCGCCGGTCCAGAAGTCCATATACGCTTTCCCGTTCCAGGACTGCGTGACACCTGGATAGATCGGCTCCAACCCGGAGAGGAAGCGCGTCGCATAGTCGGTTGCGGCCGGACCGAAGCTCGGTGCATGAAACGATGCGCCCGCCGCGCCTCCATAGTAATCAGTCAAGATGCCGCTTCGCCCCGGTTGTGCCCGCGACGCTTCCCACGTCTGCTGGAATCCCGTGTCGGAATACGTATAGCCGTTATAGCCCAGCCGGTACCAGAGGCGATCGCGGAACTGGAGGTGCAGCTTGGTGTTCGTGCCCATCGGCAGACGATCGATGGCGACCTGCTTGAGCGGTTGAAAGCCGGCTTGCGAGAGATCCACACGACGCAGAGTCGTGAACGGAATCGCGATGACGACGTGATCGGCGACGAAGTCGAAGCGCCGCAGCTGCGACGAAATCGAGCAGACATAGGTTCCGTCCGAGCGCCTGCGCAGCGCCTCGAGTACGGTGCTCGCACGAATGGCCGAGGCGGGAACGCGCGCCGCGAGGCGGGAGACGACCTGATCGTTGCCTCCTATGACGTGATAGCGCTCGTCGGTCCCCACCAAGTAGAATTGATCGTGGCCGGTCTTGGCAGGCATGTACCCAAGCATGAAGATGAGCTCGAGCGCGCTCTGCGCGCTGGAGTCACCGCCATTTTCCGTCGTGACGTCGAGATCCAGCAGCCAGCCCAGCTTCGAATCGAGGCCGCCCGGAACGTTGTGCTCGATCCATTGGCGCGCCGACATGCGATCCAAGCGAATGCCGGCAGTGGTATGGCGGTTGTACAGCGTCGGGAACCCGGCCGCCCGCATGTCGGCAGCGAGCTTGGGATACACAGCTGCGTAGTCACGCACGACCTCGGGCAGCGTGTACTTCTGACCGCGAACGTAGTAGATTTCTTCGGTGCCGTGCGGTTGAGCGGCGCGCAGGTCTTCGAGCGTGAGGCCCATTTCGAGCGCGAGCCGGCGCAGCGCCACATGCTCGCTCGAAATGAACTCACCGCCATGCTCGACCAGCTGACCCTGGTCGAAGAATTTGCGCAACGTCCAGGTGCGGCCGCCGAGCGCGGAGTTTGCGTCGCACAGCGTCGACGGCACGCCTGCTTTCCACAAGCGGTAGGCGCACACCGCACCCGCGAGCCCGCCGCCGAGAATGAGGATGCGCGGCGCGGCTGCGGATCTGAGCACGGTCTTGCTCGGTTCGGACGAGCAGGCAGCCGCGAGCAGCGCACTTGCGCCCACTGCGCCCGCCAGAAACTCACGCCGGGCGAAACGTCGCGCCCCGTTTGACGCGAGGATTTCGAACGCAGGCAGCCCGGTAGCGGCCGCCGCGGCATGCGCCGCATGCACGCGTCGCAGGGTCGCGGTCAATGCAGTACGGGCCATGTTCTCCCCTTCGTATGGGAAGCAGCGCGAGTTGTCACCCGCGCCGCCGGCGGCAAAATGTACTCTAAATAGGAACGCAAACCTATGTACGCCGACGACAAATTACGCGTCATTTCGTATTTGAAAAATCCAAAACCCGGACCGCCAGCTGAAGCTGGAAACGGATCTCAGGATCGTCGAGGTCGACTTTGAGTATCTGCAGCGCGCGCGCCAAGCGGTAGCGCAGCGTATTCGTGTGGATGCGGAGCGATTCAGCGGTTTGCTTCAGATTAAAGCCGTTCTTCGCGAGCGCCAGCAGCACGCGTTCGAGGGTTTGACCGCCTTTGGCAGCCCGCAGCGGTCCGAGGAGGTGGTCGATGAATGCCTCGTGGGCGCCCGTGTCGCCCATCAAAACCCGCGGTACGAGCGCTTCTTCGAAGCGCCGGATCTTCGCCGGATCGCGGTACGCGAGCAAGGCCTGCGCCTCGCGGTAGCTCCGCCG
>DATGHT010000153.1:0-5548 GCA_035307865.1 Candidatus Eremiobacteraceae bacterium
CCGCAGGGGCTAGCATTCGATTCCAATGGACGGCTGTACGTGGCGATCAATAACCCCGCAGGCTTCGCCGACGCCGTGCTGATCTATAACCCGCCGTTGACCGGCAACATCGCGCCTGCGAATGCGCTGTGCGGACCGAACACCGGCATCAACAATCCCAGCGGCATCGCGATCAATTCATCCAACACGCTCTTCGTCATCAATTCCGCCTTCGGCGGAGCGGCCGGCTACGAAACCGCATTCGCTCCCAACAACATCGGCGGAGGGATCGCATGCACCGGTGGATTCCCCAACGCGACTATCGCCGGGGCCAACACGTCGCTGCTGAACCCGGCGGGAGTAGCCGCACGCTAAGCAGCCGGCCCACTCGCGGCAGCGGCTCTAGAGTAGCGTTCGGGGAGCGACGCGCACGGTCTTGAAGTTGTCGTACCACACAAGTCCCGGCTTGCCGGCGGCCTGACGCCGTACGTGCTTGCGCTGGGTGTAGTCGACGTCCACCGCCGCAGATGAAGCGCCCCGGCTGTGTCCGGCGGCAAGCGCAGCCGCCGCCGCGATCTGTTGCTCGCTGATGCTGCCATTCGTCTTGACGATCACGTGCGCGCCCGGAATCGCACGCGCGTGGAACCACCAGTCGTTCGGCCCGGCAACGCTGAACGTGAGCCTTTCATTGTCTTTGGGGGAACGGCCGACGTACGCAGTCGCTCCGCCGGCGAGCTCGACCTTGTGTTCCGCGCGTTTGGCTTTGCTAACCGCTGCCGGTTTACGGTCCTTGATGCCCGCGGCAGCTTTAAGTTCGCTTATCGTTGCGCGGCGCTGCTCCGGCGCGAACAGCTCCGCCCGATCGAGCTCCCACAGCAGCTGCTCCCAGAATTCACGATTGGCCGCGAGCACTCGCAGGCGTGCTGCGATCTGCGGCAACCCGCTGCGGGCCTTTTTGTAACGCCGGAAATAGTGCGCCGCGTTTTCTTTCGCGGTGAGGGTTGGATCGAGGGTTATCACGGTCGCATCCGCGGTGAACTGAAGCGTGCCGGGCGCGATTGCAGCCAGGTTTGCGTAGATCAGTTCACCCGCAACGCGCAAGGCGTCAGCCTCGGCTGCTTTCTCGCGCGAGCGCTCGAGCGCGGCGGCTTCGCTGCGGCAGCGCGAGAGCATGGTGGCCAGGCGTTTTCTCAACGCCGCCAGGTCGGGCTCGCCCGTAGCACCCTTCGGCTGATCGAGCGCCGCGAGGCAGAGCTCGTTGAGGCTGGCAGAGCGGCGCGGCTCCAGGTTGAGCGACGTGAGCGCAATCAGATGACAGGCAACGAGCTTCTGGTCGCGCTCGTACGCATAGAGCGGCAAATCGCGCTCTTCGGCGTCCTCGACTTCGCGCCGGATGCGCTGCCACTCATCCAGCAGCCTGCGCGCAAGCGAGCCGCGCCGCTTCGCCGGCGTGGAGTGGGCGGCAGCGCCAGCGCAGTGCACGACCTCGCGGGCCAGCGGCGGCGTGCAGGAGGGATCGTAGTCACCGAGCAGTCGCGCCAGCGCCGCGACGTCATCCGCGCCGGCTTTCTCCGCTTGCACGAGAAATTGGGCACGATCGAGGCGCGGTTGGCGCGCCGGCGGCAAGACGTAGGGCGCTCCGATCTCAACGTCGCGTGCCGGGGGCGTCGCGTCCGCCTTCAGGCTGCGCGACGGAGCCTCGAATTGTTTTGCAGCAGCCACGGTAACCCACGTTTCAGCGTGCCCCGGGCGCAGCACTAAGACGTTCGCTTTGCGAGGCTGGAGCTCGAGCACGATGCGCGTGATGGAAGGCAGGCCAAATGCAGAACGAGAACTCAGGTCGACGAAGATCACGCGGTCGTTTGGCACGGCCTGGATGGCGTCAACGGTGCAGCCGCGAAGCAGCGCTGCAACGGAGCTTGCCCACCCACCCGAGCCTTTTTCTTTTTGCGCTTCGGCTTGCTCTGCGACCGCGACGAGAGGAGCGTTTTGATTCAAGACAACGCGCAGCGCGTGCGCGGCGCCGCGCCGGTAACATTGCAGGGTGAACGAGTCATCCGAACTCTGCAACCCTTGCACGCGTGCCC
This sequence comes from Candidatus Eremiobacteraceae bacterium, assembly GCA_035307865.1. Lineage (GTDB taxonomy): Bacteria > Vulcanimicrobiota > Vulcanimicrobiia > Eremiobacterales > Eremiobacteraceae > JALYZS01. The sequence goes on from DATGHT010000153.1 coordinate 2,067, forward strand.
CGCGCAACGCCGTTTCCAGTTCGCGCGCGAGGCGGGCGACGAGCCAGCTGTCGAGCGTCATGCCGGAGCATTCGCCGAAGGAGCACGAATCTGACCGAACGAGGCGCCCGTCGCAGCGTCCTGCTGGTCGTCTCCGGACCGTCCGGTGCCGGCAAGGACACGGTCATCGAGCGGTTGCGGCAACTTGAACCCGACGTTGCATACTGCGTATCGGTTACCACACGGAAACCGCGACAGTACGAAGTCGAAGGCGTACACTATCATTTTACCAATCGGGACGAATTCGAACGAAGCGCGGCCGCCGGCCAGTTCCTTGAGACCCGTGAGTACGCGGGAAACCTGTACGGCACCCCACGCCGTTTTGTCGACCAGGCGCTGCGCAGCGGCCAGGATCTCATTCTCAAACCCGAGGTGAACGGCGCGCGCGCAATCAAGTCGTTGTATAAGGAAGCGGTCCTCGTTTTTCTGACGGCGCCATCCGACCACGAACTACAACGCCGTCTCGAACAGCGGCACATGGACTCGCAGCGCGACATCAACGAGCGCATGCACATCGCTCAAGAAGAAGAAGACGCGATGTCACAGTTTGACTACCGCGTCGTCAACGAAGAGATTGAGACGGCGCTTACCCAATTGCACGCCATACTTACGGCCGAACGGCTCAAGGTCGCCAGGCTATTGAGCCGAAGCAAGGCGGGACAGCAACAAGCATGATTCTGGAGAGCCTATCCTCATGTGCGGAATAGTGGGCTACGTTGGACCACGCGACGTCGTAGGCGTTCTGCTGGATGGTCTGCGCCGCCTTGAGTATCGCGGCTATGATTCGGCCGGTGTCGCAGTCGTGAACGACCACCAGGTCCTGGGTTCGAAGCGCGTCGGCAAGCTCGGCAATTTGGAAGAAGTCTTGCGGCAACACCCGCTGCACGGCTCGGTCGGCATCGGGCACACGCGTTGGGCCACGCATGGCCGCCCCTCCGACACAAATGCGCACCCGCATCTGGATTGCAATCATCGGATCGCGGTCATCCACAACGGCATCATTGAAAACCACGCGCTGCTGCGCGCAGAACTGATCGCCAAGGGCCACAAGTTCGCGAGCGAGACCGACACCGAAGTCATCGCGCATTTGCTGGAAGATTTTTTTCACGGCGATCTCGTCGCAGCCGTACGGGAAACGCTCAAAGTGGTGAAGGGCGCCTACGCCCTGGGCGTGCTGTCCGCCGATTCTCCCGACCGCTTGGTCTTCGCTCGTAACGGAGCCTCGCCGCTCATCATCGGCTTGGGTGAAGGCGAGACGTTTGTGGCTTCTGACATTCCTGCCCTGCTCAACTACACCCGGAACGAGCTGATCGTCCAAGAGGGAGAAGTCGTCGAAGTCACGCGCGCCGGCGCGCGCATTTCGACCTTCGCCGGCCAGGCGGTGGATCGCGAAATCACCCGCATCAATTGGGATATTCATTCCGCCGAAAAGGGCGGCTTCAAGCATTTCATGCTCAAGGAGATGTTCGAGCAGCCCAAAGTCATCAAAGATACGCTGGTTGGGCGGCTGCGCGACGACAACAGCGTGGACCTGAGCGAGCTCGCCTTCTCGGACACGGAACTTCGCAGCTTGCAGAAGATCACGATGTTCGCGTGCGGGTCGGCGTACTACGCTGCCGCGTATGGCATGTATCTCATTCGCAGCCTCGCACGATTGCCGGTGGAGCTCGAGCTTGCTTCCGAGTTCCGCTATTCCGATCCGGTGCTCGACCGCAACACGCTGGCGATCGCCGTGTCGCAAAGCGGCGAGACTGCCGACACGCTCGAAGCCGTTCGGGTCGCGAAGGCCGGCGGCGCCAAACTGTTAGCGATCTGCAACGTGGTGGGATCCGCCCTCGCGCGCCAAGCCGATGCGACGCTCTACATGCAGGCGGGTCCCGAGATCGGCGTTGCGGCAACCAAGACGTTCACGGCGCAATGCACCGACATGGCGCTTTTTGCGATCCACCTCGCAGCCGTACGTGGGAGCGCCGATCCGAAGCTGCTGCTTGAACTCGGTCAGGCGCTGCGCGAGCTGCCGTCGCTCGTCGATCAGGCGCTCAACGTCGATGATGAAGTCAAACCCGTGGCGCGGCGCATCGCCGATGCCAAGACGATGCTGTACCTCGGCCGCCACGTCAACTTCCCCATCGCCTTGGAAGGCGCGCTCAAGCTGAAGGAAATCTCCTACGTGCATGCTGAGGGCTACGCCGCAGGCGAGATGAAGCACGGTCCCATCGCGCTGTTGGACGAGCACGTGCCGGTGGTCGTGCTGGCAACGCGCGGCCCGGTGCAGGAGAAGATCCTCTCCAATATGTCGGAAGCCAAAGCGCGCAACAGCCGCATCATCGCGGTCGCCAATCCGCACGACGACGCTGCGCTGGAAAACGCAGACGTGGTGTTCGCCGTGCCGCAGACCCATCATCTCATTCAGCCCATCATCAACGTCGTGCCGCTGTACTTGCTCGCCTACCATATCGCCGATCACAAAGGCTGCGACGTCGATCAGCCGCGCAACCTCGCGAAGACGGTTACGGTCGAATAATCCGTGGCGCAGGTGGGGCGGAGCGACGGCCGGGCGGACGATGCATTGCGGCCCATCGAGCTGCGCACGCAATACCTACGGTTCGCCGAAGGCTCCGTCATGATCGAAGCGGGTGTCACCAAAGTCATCTGCGCAGCGACGATCGAAGACAAAGTGCCGCCCTTTCTCAAAGGCCGCGGCAGCGGCTGGGTGACGGCCGAGTACTCGCTCTTGCCGCGCTCGACTGCCGAGCGCACACCGCGCGAGGCGGCGCAAGGCCGCGTCGGCGGCCGCACGCACGAGATCCAGCGCCTCATCGGGCGCAGTCTGCGCTCGGTGGTCGACATGCAGGCGCTCGGAGAGCGCACGATCTGGGTCGATTGCGACGTCATCCAAGCCGACGGCGGCACGCGAACGACCGCGGTCAGCGGTGCCTTCGTCGCCATGTGCTTGGCGCTCGTTGTGTTGCGCGATCAGGGGAAACTGCGCGGCTGGCCGGTGGTCGACTGGCTGGCCGCAACCTCCGTGGGCTTTGTCGATGGCCGCGCGCTGCTGGATCTGACCTACGAGGAAGACTCGCGCGCCGCCGTCGACATGAACGTCGTCATGACGGGTGACGGCAGATTCGTCGAATTGCAAGGCACCGCCGAACGCAATCCGTTTTCCCGAGCCGACCTCGACCGGCTGCTGCTGCTGGCCAAAACCGGGATCGAGCGCATCAACGAACGCCAGCGTGAGGCGCTCGCGACGTTTTCGCTCCCGGCTTTCGGCAAAAAGCCCCTGCCAGCGAAGGCGGCTCCCGGCGCATAGATGAACCTCCAGACCGTGCTCAAACTCGTGGACGGCTTTCACATCACGGACAAGAGGCTGCTGCGCGCGCGCAAGGCGTTGGACGGAAGCGCCGACCCCGCCGCAGTTGCGGCGTTTCGCAGGGAGGCGC
>DATGHT010000154.1:0-2118 GCA_035307865.1 Candidatus Eremiobacteraceae bacterium
CCGCGGCGGTGGCGCAGGCCGCGGTAGCAGCCGATATCCATCAGCCGCTTGATCGCGCCCGAAACGTCGCGCCGCAGATCGCCCTCCACTTTCAAGTTCTTCTCGATCTGCTCGCGCAATTTTTGAATGTCTTCATCCGTCAGGTTCTTGACGCGCGTGTCGGGATTCACGCCCGTGATCTGCAGCAGCCGTCCGGCCGTCGGCCGTCCGATGCCGAAGATGTACGTCAGCGCGATCTCGATGCGCTTTTCGCGCGGCAGGTCGATGCCCGCAATTCTCGCCATGGTGCCTATCCTATCCCTGGGCCTGCTTGTGCTTGGGGTTCTCGCAGATCACCCGCGTGCGCCCCGAACGCTTGATGATCTTGCACTTGTCGCAAATTTTCTTGACGCTGGGTCTAACCTTCATGTCGCTTCCTTTGTCATTTCCTCTATTTGTAACGGTAGGTGATGCGGCCTTGGCTCAAGTCGTAGGGTGAGAGCTCAACGAGCACGCGATCGCCGGGAAGTATCCTGATGAAGTTCATGCGTATTTTCCCGGATACCCGCGCCAGCACGCGATGCCCGTTGCTCAACTCAACCCGAAAGAACGCGTTCGGCAGCGGTTCCACCACGACGCCCTCCACCTCGATGGCCTCTTCCTTGGGCGACACGGTCTCTTTCGGGCGCTGTTGCTTCTTTTTACCCGGCCTGCGCCCGCCGGGCCGTCTCTGTGGGGCCAAGCAATCCTCCCGTCGATTTGCCCGAAAACCGCTCGGGCAGGCAGTTTGCGGCGAAGCCCTCGTCCGCCACCGTCAGCACCTCGAAGCCGTCCGGCAGCACCGCTACCGTATGTTCGAAATGCGCCGAAAGCTTTCCGTCGGCCGTGACCACCGTCCAGCGGTCGTGCTTTGTCCGGACCTCCCAGGTGCCGGCGTTGACCATCGGCTCGATCGCGAGCACCATGCCCGGCTTCAGCACGACGCCCGTCCCCTGGCGGCCGAAGTTGGGCACCGCCGGCTCCTCGTGCAACCGGCTGCCGATGCCGTGGCCGACGAGCGCACGCACGACTGAAAATCCGCGGCCTTCCACAAACGACTGCACGGCGAAGCCGATGTCGGAGAGGTGCGCGCCCGCGCGCACTTGCGAAATGCCGACGTGCAGCGCCTCCTCCGTCACGTCGATCAGCCGCTGCGCCTCCGCCGACACGTCGCCGATTGCGATCGTGCACGCCATGTCGGAATACCAGCCGTCGACCAGCGACCCGATGTCGATCTTCAAGAGATCGCCCGACGCAAGTTTCCTGTTGCCGGGTATGCCGTGCACGACCTCGTCGTTGACCGACGAGCATATCGAGCCGGCAAAGCCTTGATAACCCAAAAAGGCGGGTTCGCCGCCCTGCGAGCGGATCAGCCCCTCAGCGATACGGTCGATCTGCTTGGTTGTAACGCCCGGATGCACGGCCTTCACCAGCTCTGCGAGCGTCCGCGCGGTGACCCGGCCGCTGGCGCGCATCTTCGCGACTTCGTCGGGCGACTTGCAAGTAATCATGAGGGAATCCTCACGCCGTTGGCGCGCACGACGGCGATGATCGCCGCGTACACGTCGTCGATGCTTTGCGTGCCGTCCACGCTCTTGAGCAAGCCCGCACCCTTGTAGTACGACAGCAGCGGCGCAGTCTGGCGCTGGTAGACATCGAGCCTTTTGGCGACCGTCGCTTCCTTGTCGTCGTCGCGCTGCACGAGCTCGCCGCCGCAGCGATCGCAAATGCCGGCAACTTTCGGCGGCGCGGACACGATATGATAGGAAGCCTGGCACTTCGAGCATACCCGGCGCCCCGTGAGCCGCGCGATCAGCTGCTCGCGCGGCACCGCGACTTCGATGACTGCGTCGAGCTTGCAGTTCGTGCGGGCGAGCAGCGCGTCGAAAGCGGTCGCCTGCTGGGCCGTGCGCGGAAAGCCGTCCATGACGAATCCCGCACCTGCATCGGGTTGCGCCAAGCGCTCCTCGACGACGCCGATCGTCACCCCGTCGGGCACGAGCTCGCCTCTGTCCATGAACGATTTTGCGGCAACGCCCATCGGCGTCCGCTGCGCGACCGCGGTCCGGAACATGTCCCCGGTTGCAATGTGCGGCACGT
>DATGHT010000155.1:0-3225 GCA_035307865.1 Candidatus Eremiobacteraceae bacterium
AAACGATCAATCGGCTGGTCAAGATCTCGCGCCAGTTGCTCCAACAGCTGGGGCGCGACCCTTCGGTCGAAGAGATCGCCAAAGAGATGGCACTCTCGCCTGACAAGGTGCGCGAGGTGATGAAGATCGCGCAAGAGCCGATCTCGCTCGAGACGCCGATCGGCGAGGAAGAAGACAGCCATCTCGGCGACTTCATCGAGGATGCCGAAGCGGTGGCACCCGCTGAGGCGGCATCCGTCACCATGCTGCGCCAGAAGATGGGCGACGTGCTCAAGAATCTGACCGAGCGCGAGCGCAAGGTTCTCGTGCTGCGCTTTGGGCTCGAGGACGGACATCAACGCACGCTCGAAGAGGTCGGCCAGGAATTCGGAGTCACCCGCGAGCGCATCCGGCAGATCGAAGCCAAAGCGCTGCGCAAACTGCGCCACCCGAGCCGGGGCAAAGCGTTGAAGGATTACTGGCAGGCAGATTGAGCGCCCAGGCAGACTGAGCGCCGAAAAGAGGAAGCGGCTTTAAGGCCGCTTCGTCGCTTTCTTGCCCTCTTCGATCAGTTTTTTAACCTTTTGTCCGCCGAGCTGACCGATCGTCTCGTAAAACTTCGGACCGTAACGGTCGCGTGTGGATTCGCCACCTTTCTTGCCGCCGAGCTTCCCGATGTTCTCGTAAAACTCGTGGCCGTGCGTGTCTTTGGTGGCCTTGCCGCCTTTGCGTCCGATCTCTTCGTAGAACTCCTTGCCGTAGCGCTGCTTCACGGTCTGGCCGCCCTTTTTGCCGGCCTCGCGTACGGTCATGCCGGTCGAATTTTTCCCGGATTGCTTCACCATGCTGGAAGAGCTCCTAAATGTGGCGTCCTTGGGTCGTGCTGAAAAGTGAAGTGTAGATGCAAAGTCGTCCTTATAAAATACCCGTTTCAATCGAACGCCAAACCGTTCCACAAGGCGACGTGGCGCATGGCGGCAAAGACATTCAGCGTGCGTAGGGCGGTTGTGTGCATAGTCATTGTTGCTTTTGTTGCAGGCATCGTGGTGCTGCTTTCGCCGCTGCTGCGCTCGGCGTCGGCGGCGCAGGTCTCACCAAAATTATCACCGCCACCGGCAACGGTGCAAGCGGGAACTCCCTTCGGCGAAATCGGCGCGTTGGAACGCACCCGTCAGACGCCGCCGGAAAAACTGAAACCCTATCTTGAGTCCAGCGATCCAGCCATCGTCGCGCGCGCGATCATCGCACTCGCGCGCTTGCGCAACCCCGACGGCATCCCGCTGGTCACGCACCTGCTGAACGACACCAAGAGTTTGGACGATGTGCGGGCGAGCGCCGCATTCTCGCTCGGCGTGCTCGGCTCACCCCAGTCCGTGCGCGTGCTCAACGCCGCAATTTCGCGCGGTCCTTCGGTCGTGAGCGCTGCCGCCGCGGAAGCACTCGGCCGGATCGGCGGTCAGCAGGCGATTGAAATTCTTACAGGGTTGCTGGGATCGCGCGATGCGGCCGTGCGCTCCGCGGCGGCGGTTGGCCTCGGCGAAGCCGGCATACCGGGCGCCCCCTTCATCGATGAGGCGCACCGTCAGGCTTCAGCGCGCTCCCTGGCGGCGGCGATCCTCGTCGAGCGCGATCAGGAAGTCAAATGGCGTATGGCCTGGGCGCTGGACCGGTCATTCTACCAGAACCAATCGTCGGTCTTGCGCCGCTTACTCACCGACGACGAAGAGCTCGTGCGCTTGTACGCCGTGCAGGGCTTGGGCCGCTTGAAGGACCGCGCCTACGTGTTGCCGTTGCGCTTGGCATCCGCCGATCGTTCCTGGCGCGTGCGCGTGGAAGCACACAATGCTTTGGCCGCGTTGCGCGACTCGACGAAAGTCGATCTGCGCCCGCCGCCGGTACCCAAAGCAGACCTCACCGTGCCGCAGCCCCTTGCCAGCAGCGCCCCGTATGGCGATCATCCGGAGGTCGCGTTTGACACCAGCAAAGGCGTCATCGTGGTGGAATTGTTTCCCGAAGCAGCGCCGTACAGCGTGGATAACTTTCTGTACCTGGTCGATCGCGGATTCTATAACGGTTTGCAATACTTCCGGGTGATTCAAGACTTCGTCATCCAAAGCGGCGACCCGAAGAACACCGGTGACGGCGGACCCGGTTACTCCATCCCGGCAGAACTGAATCCGATCCAGCAGCTCACCGGCATCATTTCCTACGGGCTCGACTACGACGAGAAGAAGAACACCCCGCTGCTCGACTCCGCGGGCAGCCAGTACTACAGCACCGAATCACCACAGCTGCATCTCGATCGTGCCTTCACCGTTTTTGGCCGCGTGGTGAAGGGAATGGCGGTCGTCGACGCCATCGCACCGCATCAGGCGGGCGATGCCGCGCCTGCCGACGTTTCGAAACGTGTTTATCGCTGCCAGCCGGTGATCACGCAATCGGCGGAAGTCGAAGCAAAACTGCGCGCAACCGAAATCGGATACGACGCGCGTTGACGCGGTGCCAAAGCAAGCGGGCAGGGAGGCCGGTTGCGATGACGTTGCGAACGCGCCTTTATCTCGCCGCACCCGACTGTTGAGGATGCAGCTTTGAGGCTTGAATGGGCAATCGAAGACAGCACATCATAGAACTGGCTGCGCAAGTCGTTTATCGCCAGGGTTTCAAAGGCACCAGCGTCGAGAACGTTCTCGAGATCGCGGGCGTCGGTAAAGGAAACTTCTACCATTATTTCCGCAGCAAAGACGAGCTCGGCATCGCGATCATCGGCGAAATGGAGAAGTGGCTGAACGGGGCGCCGGGCGACGAGATCTTTTCCCCCTCCAAGGCGCCGTTGCAGCGCCTGAACGACTACCTCGCCTATATCAGCGAGCAGCGCCATCAAGAGAATCATGGCGACCCGCTCGGGAATCTGGCCGGGGAACTGGGCGACACCGAACCATTCGTCAAGCCTTTGCGCAAAGCGCTCGACTCGCTGACGGACCGTTTTGAAGCCTTGGTTTCGGAGTTCGCCCTGGAGCGCGGTGCGCAAGTCGAAGCGCGCGTCGTCGCCCGCTCCCTCGTCGCGCACATCCACGGGCTGAGCACGATTTTCAAAGTCGATCGAGACGAGCATGCCTTCGACGCGGGCCTGAAACGCACCGAGACGATGCTTGTCAATCAAGTGAAGGTCACGGAACCGGCCGCGCAACGCGAAGGGACTTATACCGCGCGCGAGTGACAACTCCGCAAACGCTCTTCATGCTTCGG
>DATGHT010000156.1:0-8977 GCA_035307865.1 Candidatus Eremiobacteraceae bacterium
TGGCCACGGTCACGCTCGTACCAGGCGGCTGCGAGCTGCCAGGATGCAACCGGCTGGCGTCAGGCGTTTGTTGTACCCCGCCCCCACCGCCGCAGTTCACGAGCGTAACCAGCGCGAGCACTAAAAGCGCTCCTGTTTGCACATGCCTCATTGCCGGAACTCCTATCGTAGCACTCCGGGTAGGCGGCCTAGCTTCGGCGATTTCCCCGTAACTCCCATAGGCCTTTGGTCTTGCGAACGGATTGGCCCGGGTTCGGACCGAACAAGGACGACCTCATGGAGTCCGTTCGGCCATCCGGCACGGTGACGTTCCTTTTCACCGACATCGAAGGCAGCACGGTGCGCTGGGATCGTGATGCGGCGGCCATGCAACAGGCCGTTCGCCGTCACGACGAGCTCATGCGGTCGGCGATTGCCGCGCACGACGGCCACGTTTTCAAGACGATCGGCGACGCGTTTTGCGCGGTGTTTTGGAAGCTTCAAGACGGCCTGGAGGCCGCCCGGGACGCCCAGCTTGCGCTGGGGTCGGAAGATTTTTCCGCGGTTGAGGGCGTCCGGGTGCGCATGGCGCTGCACGTGGGAACCTCCGACGAGCGCGACGGCGACTATTTCGGGCCCACGTTGAACCGGGTGGCCCGGCTACTCGCGATCGGCCACGGCGGGCAGGTGCTGCTGTCCGGAGTCGCAGCACAAGCCGCGAACGCAAGCCTGCCGGAAGCGACACTGCGCGACCTGGGCGAGCATCGGCTCAAAGATTTGAGCGTCGCCGAGCACGTCTTCCAACTGGTCGCCCCCGGTTTGGCCGCGGACTTCCCCAAGCTGCGTTCCCTGAGCGTGCTCAAGAACAACTTGCCGCTGCAGCTTGCCAATTTCGTGGGCCGCGAGCGCGATGTTGCCGAAATCAAGGATCTCGTCGCGAGGTCGCGCCTGGTGACGCTCTTCGGAGCCGGCGGCGTCGGCAAAACTCGCTGTGCGCTGCAAGTCGCGGCAGAGCTGCTGGACGGCTTCGAGGACGGGGTATGGTTCATCGATCTCGCTCCCCTGAGCAGCGACACGCTGGTCGCAAACGTGATGGCATCGGTCTTCGAACTGCAAGAGTCGCCCACGCAGACCATGCTCGCCCAACTGAGCGCTCACCTCAAGTACAAGCACCTCTTGCTCGTGGTCGACAACTGCGAACATGTCATCCATGCAACGTCCAAAGTCGTAGATGCCATTCTCCGCGCCTGTCCGCGGGTATCGATCCTAGCCACGAGCCGCGAAGGGTTGTCGATCAGCGGTGAAATCGTGCACCGCTTGCCGTCGCTCGCGGTCCCCGAGGCGGTCAAGGGCCTGTCCGCCGCGCAAGCCCTGACGTACGGTGCCGTGGCGCTCTTCGACACGCGAGCGCGCGCGGCGAATGCTCGCTTTGCGGTCAGCGATCAGAACGCGGTGACGATCGCAGAGATCTGCCGCCGGCTGGACGGCATTCCGCTCGCCATCGAGCTCGCCGCCGCACGCGTCAAGGTGCTCGCACCGGCGCAACTCGCGGACAAACTCGACGAGCGCTTCCGCTTGCTCACCGGCGGCGATCGGACCGCGCTGCCACGCCAGCAGACGATGCGGGCGCTCATCGATTGGAGCTACGACCTTCTCAACGAGCGCGAGCAGCGGCTGTTCCGGTACTTCTCCGTCTTCTCAGGTTCGTTCACCCTGGAGCTTGCGACCTCGATCTGCGTTGATGGCTCGATCGAAGAATTCGAGCTGCTCGATCTCTTGACGTCGTTGGTCGACAAGTCGCTCGTGCATCCCGAGTACCTGCACGACGAAACGCGCTACCGCCTTTTGGAATCAACCCGCCAGTACGCGCGCGAGCGGCTCGCGGATTGCGGCGAGTACGACGCGCTCGTGCGCCGCCACGCCGCGGCATACGTAACCTTTGCGGAATTTCTCGACCAGTCGTTCGATGCAACGCCGGATCGCGAGTGGGTGAACAAAGCCGAGCCGGAGTTGGACAACTGGCGCTCCGCGCTCGCTTGGGCGTTCGGAGCCGGCGGCGATCCGAGCACGGGCCAGCGCCTGGCCGCGGTTAAAGTATGGCAAGAGCTGGCGCTGGGCGAGGGCCGGCGCTACGTGCGCCGGGCACTCGAGGCCGTGGACGAAGCAACGCCGCAGGAGCTCGTGGCCCAGCTGGAATTGGCCGCTTCGAAGATCGACTCCATTTTTGGACATTTCAAACCTGCATTGGCTTCGGCGCAGCGCGCACTGGCGATCTTCGAAACCCTAGGCGAGCCGGTCGCCATCGCCAACGCGCAGCTGTGCGCCGGGCGTGCGTTGCTGTTCCTCGGCCAACTTTCCGAGGGGGAAGCGATGCTGCAAGCAGCCCTGGCGGTCTTTCGCAGCGTGCACAATCAAAAGACGATGGGCTCCGCACTGTCTGCGCTCGGCGCGGCCAAGATCATGCAGGGCGACATTCCCGCCGCACGCGAGCTATTGATGAGCGCAGGGGCGATCTACAAATCGACCGGCGCGGACGGCCGCTTGCCTGCAGTGCTCAGCCTGCTTGCCGAAGCAGAATTTCGCGCCGGCGACGCCGAGGCGGCGTTGCGCGTGGCGGGCGAAGCGCTCGAAGTGCATCGCGAGCTGAAGAGCGGCCCGAACGTCATCAACCTGCTCTACAATATCGCGGCCTATCTCACGGCGCTGGAACGTTACGACGACGCGCGCACGCACGCTCGCGAAGCACTGCAGCTCGCGCGCCAGGAGCAAGCAGAGGCAGACGTCGCGTTTACGCTGCAGCATTTGGCCGCCATCGGGGCGTTGCACGCGACGGACGACGACACTTCGCGCTTGCGCGCGGCGCGCTTGTTGGGATTCGTCGATGCCCGCCTCGCTTCACTCGATTCGGCGCGCGAGTATACCGAACAGCTCGAGTACGAACGCATGCGCAGCGCGTTGCACGAAGCGTTGGACGCCGAGCGGCTCGACAAGCTCATCGAAGAGGGCCGTCATTGGAACGAGGAGCGCGCGATCACCGAAGCGCTCGCGATTTGACTGTTGCGCCACGCCCGCAAACGCAGGTGCGGTGGCTTTTGCGGTCAATATGCGCGGCATGAAACAGTTCGCATCAGCCATCGTCATTTTTCTGTTGGGCACGGCCGGGGCCTGGGCCGCACCCACGTCACCCGCGCCCACCCCCACACCCGGCGCGGCGCCTTCGGAGTTGCAAGCCACACTCGCCGCGCACGTTGACGGGCCCGCCGGCACGGGCATCGTGTTGGGATTTATCGATCGCGGCGCAGTCTCGTACTTGACGGCCGGCTCGAGCGGCGTCGACCGTCCGCTTGACGAGCATACGCTGTTCGAGATCGGTTCCGTCACCAAGACGTTCACGGCAGCCATCCTCGCAACGATGGTGCTGGATCACAGCGTGAACCTCAACGACCCGGTAGCGAAGTACTTGCCCAAGAACGTGCACGTGCCGTCACGCAATGGCAAGCAGATCACGTTGCTCAATCTTGCGACCCAACATTCCGGCCTGCCGCGCCTGCCGACGAACATGGATGCCAACGACATCGTGGACCCGTATGCCACCTACACCGTGAAAAAAATGTACGCGTTTCTCGATTCCTATACGCTGCCGCGGGACCCGGGTGCGGAATTCGAATACTCGAACTATGGCGTGGCACTGCTCGGCGTCGCGCTCGCGAACCGCGCCCATACCTCGTATGCGCAGTTGTTGCAAACCCGTGTGCTCACGCCGCTTGGGATGCACGAGACGGCGTTGTCGACGACCATGACGCCGGAGCTTGCAGCGCGGATGGCCACCGGTCACAACGACGACGGCGATGCGGCCAAGCCCTGGAATATGAACGCAATCGCCCCGGCCGGCGGCATCCGGTCCTCGGCATCGGATATGCTCAAATACGTGCGCTGCGCGATGGGCCAAGGACCGCTTGCACGGGCGTGCCTGTTCGCCGAACAGCCGCGCGCGACGTTCCCCGGCGGTCACATCGGACTGGTGTGGCTGCACGGCGACGTGCAAAACGTCATCTTTCACAACGGCGCGACGGGCGGCTTCACCTCGTGCCTCGCGCTATCGCCCGATCGCAGCAAAGGCGTGATCGTGTTGAGCAACGGCGGAACGGATATCGACGATATCGCGTTCCACACGCTTGACGCGCGCAGCGTCGTGCCGCAGCCTCGCGCAGTGGCGCAGCTGGACGCCGCGACGCTCGATGAATATGCCGGCTCGTACAACGCCCCTGCGTTCAATCTTTCGTACACCATAACCCACAGCGGTGAAAAGCTTCTTGCGCAGCTGAGCGGTCAAGGTACGGCGCGTATCTTCCCATCGGCGAAAGATCACTTCTACTACCGCGTGGTGCCGGCGACCGTCGATTTTGTTCGCAATGCTAGCGGCAAGGTCGTAGCGCTCACGCTTCATCAAGGCGGGCAAGACTTGACGTTCGTTCGCCCGGGGATGACGGCACCGAGCCCCGCTCCATCCCCCAGCGCCCAAGCGGTATCGCTCGACGCGGCCGCGTTGGATGAATACGTCGGAACCTATGCGATCAACCCAACTGCACAGTTCGTGATCAAGCGCGAGGGGGACATGCTCATGGTCCAACTCACGGGCCAAGCATTTTACCAAGTGTTCCCCTCTTCCAAGGATCGCTTCTATTACAAGGTCGTCGACGCGCAGCTCGAATTCCAGCGCGATGCCGGCGGCCGCATCACGGGCTTGATCCTCCACCAAAACGGCCGGGACTTGCCGGCGAAGAGACAGTAGCAGCGCGTCCTTACGAGTGCAGCACCAAGCGGTCGTCGTTCGAGCTGAGCGGCAAACCGTTGGTCGAGGTCAACGATCGGTTCCAACGCCTGAATTCCGACGGACGGCTTTGCAGGTAAGTCGTGATTCGCTTGACGCGATCGTCGGTGGATGGGTGTTGCTGCACGTACTGTTCGAAGCCTGAATCCCCGTAAAGGCGTTCGACTTCTTGGAAGAACCACACCGTGCCCCAGGGATTGTAGCCGGCCCGGGCGGCGAGCCGCGCGCCTTCTTGATCGGCTTGGTATTCTTGCGTGCGCGTGAAGTTCAAAAAGCCGTACTTCGCAACGATGTTCGCCGCGCCCACGGTGTTCTGGCTGCCCCGCGTGCGCGCGAACATCTGGGCGAATCGGGAAAAGACATTCAAATGGTGCTGCTGCGTGAGTTTCGCGGAAACGTGGCCCAGCACGAGATGGGCTGTTTCGTGGCCTAAAACGTTTGCGAGCTCGTCGACATTTTCGGCGCTTCGCAGCAAGCCTTCATTGACGTACACGTCGCCGCCGGGAGCCGAGAACGCGTTGGCCTGATTGCCTTGGATAATGATGAAATTCAAGGGAAACCAGTGCCGCCCCGCGGCGCGAGAAATTCGTTGGCCAACCGAGCGAAGCACCGCATAATACGGAGACTGGTCGAGAATGAGTCCTTTGGCCCGCATGTCGCTGTACACTTGCTGGCCGATCTGCCGCTCCTGCGTGGGGTCGAGGGCTGCCGCTCCCCCCGGCGCGAGCGAAGTCCCGAGCGCGAGGGTCGCGTAGCCGATCCCGCGCAGCAGCTGCTTGCGACTAAGGCGGGCTCCCAAAAGCATGCGCACTCAAATCCATCCGAAGTGGGCGGCGCGTTTTCGCCGCCGCCGTCCAGGATTCCCCGAGGCGGCGCCGAGAAATACTACCGGCCTTTCTCTTCGGACGAAACGTCATGAGGAGTCTTCCTATGAGCCGGTCACTTTTCTGCATTGTGATGCTCTTCTGCATCGCCTTGGCGGCGCCGTCTGCGGCGAGCCAAGATCAACTGCACCTGACCAGCGCGCAGGCGCAGCAGCTCAAGGCGATGTCGCTGACGCTCGTCGTTCCCTCGTGGGTGCCGGCGGGCTTCGTGCGGCGGCCGATCCAGATCGATTCCAAAAACAAACGCTATTCGATCGCCTACGTCGCTGCAGACGGTTCGAGTCTATTTTTCGAAGGCAATGCCAGCCCGCAGACCAATCCGGTCGCTCACGCAAGCCACCATCGCAGCTTTTTCGAACGGGTGTCGAGTTCGGTGGGCAAGCTCTTCAACCACCCGGCCAACACGAACACGACCAGCACCAATCTTTCGGGTGAGGAAGAGGCAGACCCGAGCCAGCTGGATGTGGTTGCCGATTCGCGATTGATCGGACCGGCGCACTTCAAGCCCAATTCCCAGGGCTGCTCGGCCGGGCAGTCGCAAAACGGGATCGCGCCTGCCAAATATACGCTGACGGGGTGCAAGGTCAACGCCGACCAGCTGATCCACGTCTATCGTTCGGCCACCAAGATCGCGCTGCATTAGCACGCACGTGGCGCAGGCCTCAAGCTTAGCCGGCGCCGGGTCGGGCCCGCTCGCCGGCGCACCGGCCGAACACCCGAAAATCGGGCTGCGCGTATGGCGCATCATCGCCACCTCGGCGATCTTGTTCTCGTTCTTCTTCGCGCTCTATGACGCGAGCATCACCGCCAACCATCCACTCGTCATCCAACCCCTGAGCTCGCTGCACTACAGCCTCCACCACCGCATCGAAGCGATCGTGCGCTGTCTCATGCTTGCGATCGCGCTGCTCACCGCCTGGCGCGGACGAGGCAAGAGCGCACGGCTTTTGACCTGGGCGCTGATAGGCAGCTCGCTCGACATCTACTGGCAGTGGTACGGCATCAGCGGGCCGCTGCTGTGGACCGCGATGCTGCTCAAATACGTGGGCACGAGCTTCGGACTCATGCAATTCTTGCGCTTCGCAGCCTCGTTTGGTGGCGGCGATTATCGCGGCATCCGGCATTACTTCTATCGTGCGGCGCCGTGGGCGCTGCTCTTGGCGCTCTTCGGCTTTGGCGCGCAGTTCTTGAAACTGCCCGAGAGTGCATATCCCTTCGGATATTTTCGCTGGGACGCAGCGGTCAGACCGCTATTCGATGCTTACTTGCTGGGCGACGCCGCAATGAAACTGGCGATGGTGGTGGCAAGCGCCGTAGGTTTGGCCACGGCCAACCTGCGGGAGCGTCCGCAACTCTTGCTGTGCGCGGGCGCTTTCTGGATCTACGCGCTGGGCACAGCCGTCCACTTCGGCGTTCGGACCTACCTCGGCCACGACACGGAGGCGCTGAATTATATCGATGCGGGCGCGGCGGCGACGCTGCCCATCGGCACCGCTGCGGTCGTGCTCGGAAGGCGGCGCTTTTTCGACGTGGATTACGTCCTCGACCGCGCGCTGGCCGGCACCGTTGTCGGCGGCGTCCTGCTCGTGCTCTACTACCTTTTGGATCATCAATACGGCGACTGGGCGGCACGCATCGCCGCCGAACGGTTCTCAGCGGTGTTCAACGGCGGAGCCATCAGCGTCGAGAGCGCCCGCGTCGTGCTCGAAATCATCGTCGGCCTGCTCTTCTTCTTGCTGTTTCATCGTCTGTATGAGTGGTGTCATCCGGCAATCGCCCGCGTGTTTTTTCCGGAGCGCGAAAAACGGATCGACGCGTTGCGCGAATTTCGCACCAAATTGCCGGCGATTCACACGGTCGCAGAGTTGCGGGAGCTCATCGGCTCGCTCCATGACAAGGCTGCGATCGAGTTCGCACGCGTTTTCACAAAAGACGGCGAGACCGGCTTCCAAGCCGTCATGCCCGGAGGGCCGGAAGATGTTCCGCCGATTCCCGCACACGATGAGGCGGTCGTCGAGATGCGCACGTCACTGCGGGAAGCTCGCTTGGACGACGTAACGGCCACCAAGATCCCGGGCGTGCTTGCACTGCCGATGCTCGTCGGTGGAAAGCTGTACGGATTTCTAGCGTGCGGCCCGAGCGTCGCAGAAAGAGGCTACGCGCGCGACGAGATCGACGAACTGGCCATCATCGCGCGCGAAACCGGCGTCACCCTGTTCGCATTGCAAGCGCACAGGGACATCTAGGCCGCAAGATTGCAGACGCGTTGGCGCGAGCTTATTGCGCTTTCCAGGCGGCTGAGAACTTCTTGCGCAGCGCGGTGGCCTTTGTCTGATCCGGTCCCATGACGACCATGGTGACCGTGCCGTTGTTCCCAAGACAAAAAACAGCCGCTTGGTAGGCACCCTGGTCCGCGAAAATGATTGGGCTGTCATTGGTGCCGGTATCGACATGCTTGAAGCCGGCGGTGGTCAGCGCTGACGCGGCCTGAATCGTGCACGAGCGCTGAGTGAGTTTGCCGTTTTCTCCCGGCAGCCAGTACACGGAGCTTACGGCTTGTCCGTCGGCATAGGCTGCGCTGCCCGCAGCGATGAGCGCAAAGAGGACGGCACATGCGATGAGAGCGGCGTTCTTCAAAATCGAGACCCTCCGTCGTTGGAAAGCTGGAAACAGGAACGCAGTGGCCAGTTTGGTTGGCCACGCGGTTGCCTCCTTCGCAGCTTCTAACGGAGGTTTTCCTTGCGTGCCGACAGTGCCAAGCTGCGCGCTTGCAAGCGCGCTTTCAACGCCGGCCACTCGTGCAGCAGAATGCTGTAGTAGCTGATGTTACGCGAACTGCCGCCGAACATGCGGGCGCAGCGCAGCGTACCCTCATAGACCGCTCCCAAGCGTTGCAGCGCGGCCCGCGAGCGATCGTTTTCGGAATCCGCCTTGAACTGCACGCGTACGATCCCGGCGCGTTCGAACGCATGCTGCAAAAGCAAAAACTTGCAAGTGGAATTGACGTGGCTGCGCCAGTAGGGCCGGCCGAGCCAGGTCCAACCGATTTCGAGCTTGCGGTCTAGGTCGCTCATCTCGAAGTAGCGCGTGCCCCCGATCGCTTTGCCGCTGGGCTTGTCGATGACCGCGAACGGAACCCCACCGGGGGCGGTCATCGTGCCGTAGAGGGCTTCGGCTATGTAGTCCTGCGTCGCAGCGAGCGTGACGAACGGGTTCTTGCGGAACGTTTTGCGCCACACTTCGTCATCGTTGCCGGCTGCGAAGAGATCTGGTGCGTGGCGAA
>DATGHT010000157.1:0-2746 GCA_035307865.1 Candidatus Eremiobacteraceae bacterium
TCGGTCGCGCATATACACGGCGGTGCGATAATCGGCCGGTTGGCCCATGCGATGGACGTGGCTCGAAAGCCCTCGCTCGTACCGCAATGCTGCGGCAGCGCTCGGCGAATCGTTGACGATGCGCTCGTATTCCAGTTCGCGTGCCACCGCGTCGGGCGCGAAGCCGCGCAAGGTCTGGGTGTACGCGGCACGCGCCGGAGCCAGCCAGGCGCAAGACAGCACGCAGCAGCACGTCAAAATAGCGAGAGATTTTTTCGTTCCCACAGACGATCGTCGCTTTCTACGGTGCGAATCGATAGACGATGACATCGTTCTCCGCGAAGACCTGCCGGATGACGCCGGCCTTCTCGTCGGCGCTCAAGACGCTCCAATCGACGTTGGCAAGCGTCCGGTGCGTGTATTCTGGGTTTTCGTTGACAACCATGTAACGGTAACCCGACAGGATCAAAAAGCGATAGCGCTGTTGCGGCGTGGCCGACCAGTCGACGCGCAATCCCCCCGGATAGGGAGAGTTTCCCCAGGCGACGTTCGGGCCGAAATAGTAATCGCGCACGTCGTCTAAGGCGAAGATCTTGGCCTCTTTGTCTTTTTGCGCAAGCCAAGCCGCTGCAGCGAAGTTGTCTACTCGCGAGCGCAGATAGTCGCTCGCGGATTGACGGCCCGCTATATAACGATAGCCGGGTACGACAGAGTTGCTCGCCGACATGAGAAACGAGGGCAGCAGGTTGACCGCGACGCCGAAGATGCAGAGCGCTGCCAGCAACGCGCCGACTGCCAAACGCAAGCGGGGTTGCAAGGTTTGCACAGTCGCGGCTGCCAGCGCGGCGACGATACTGAGCGCGGTGATAAGAAAGCGCCATTGCTGCGCAGTGAAAAACCAAACGAGCGTGAGCGCGATCGTGACCCAGAACCATGGCCGTGCAGCGCGAAGCAACAGCGGCGCCGCAAGGAACAGGATAAAACCGGCGATGAGCGCCGGACCCGGGTCGCCGCAAAACGACCGCGGCTGCGTCAGCATGCGCACCGGGAGCGTGAGCGCATCGCTCATACTGATGCCGCCGCCGCAGAAGTGTGGCGTCGCGCTTGCAAACCACTGCACCACGTTCGTGTGGCTGGGCGTTGCGCGCGCCATCCGCGCGTGAGCGAGCACCGCCGACAGAAACGGGTACACAGGGTCGCCGGTCAACAGAAGCGTGCGCACATACCAGCACAGCGCCAATGCAGCCGCGCCGCCGATCACCGCCACGCCCTGTGCAACTTTCTTTCGCGAACGAAGCACGAGGATGAAGGCAACAATCAGAATTAGGAAGAGGCCGGTGTACTTCGTGGCAGCAGCGGCGCCCGCAAACGCTCCAGCCAGCAACGCTTCGCCCGTTCCGTCATCGCGGCTCAAGAGGACGACGGTCAATGAGGCGAGTGAAAAAAGCCCCAGAGGAATATCGATATAAAAGGAAGGCGCCAGCCAAAGCCAGAGGGCGGAGCATGAAACGAGCGCGGCCGCGAGGAGTCCCGCACCTTCGCTGATCCGGTCTGCAAGGATACCCGCGACCAACGCGAGCAGGAAGCCAGCTCCCAGCGTGGCCATGCCCGCGCCGGCGGAACCGGCGATGACGTATGCCGGCAAGGCTGCCGCTTCACCCAACAGCGGAAATGCGGTTTGCTGAATGTCGGGATTGAAGGCGAAAGTTGCATGCCCGAGCGCCAGTGCGACGATCGGAAGGTGGTACGCAAGCGGGTCCCACCACACTGCCGGCAGCGCTGCCGCAACCGCGCCGACAAGAATCGCGACGATGGTTGCTGCCAGCCACAACTTTTGCAGGCTCGATAATGAAGCCAGCCAAGCTCGCGCGCGCCGCGACGCATCCGCTGCAAGACGCGCATTGGGTAAATACACGGGGATTCGAACGAGCACCGCCACGACCAGCAAGCCCACGACGAGCCACGACCGCAGCGCGTGCATCAACCCAAGCAGAGCCGCCGCGCTTCCGATGCACGCGTAACCCAACACTCCGCCTAGGACACGCTTCTCATACGACGACCACGCCGGCAACAACCGGGCGGTGATGAGCGATCCGTAGTCGACTGCGACGAGCCAGATAAGTGCGGCGGCGAATAGGCCGGCGCCGAGGCGCATCAGGAAAGGTGCAGCATCCAAAGGATGGACGATCATCAGCGTTCAGGCGCCCGGTTTGCGCCTCGTTCTGCTAGGTAGGCCGCGAGCGCAGCGCGCCAGTCGCGCATCGTCAGTCCTAAACCCGCGAGCCGTTCGCTTGCGAGCGCAGAGTTTTGGGGGCGCGGAATCGGATCGGCGTTCCCTTTTCGTGGCACCGCACGTCGCTCGACGCCGGCGAGCTCCAAGATAGCGTTGGTGAAATCCAGCCAGGTGCATGCACCCGCATTGGCAGCATGGTAGATGCCCGCCGGTGCCTGTTTGCGAACGAGTTCGAGCGCCACGTCGGCCGCGTCGCGCGCGTAGGTCGGCGACATGATGATACGGTCGTCGACCGCGATCTCATCGGGGCGCCCGGCTGCCTGCAGCATCCGCTCCACGAAATTCGGTCCTTTGGTCGTGCTTTGCGCGCGCCCGAAGACGCTCGCGATGCGCAACACGTAGTGCGCTGCGTTCGCTTGACGGACCAGCACTTCGCTCGCGAGCTTGAGCGCGCCGTACATGTTGAGCGGATTCGGCGCGTCGCTTTCGAGATACGCGCCCTTCTTGGCGCCGTCAAAGACATAATCGGTGCTG
>DATGHT010000158.1:0-2390 GCA_035307865.1 Candidatus Eremiobacteraceae bacterium
CGGCGCCGATCACCGTCTATGTCGAGCAGGATGGCAAAGCACTGGCTGCGCAGGATGCGGGCAGTGACGTGCGTTACGATCCGGCCGGCCGCTCCTACGTGACCGTGGATGCGGCTCGCGAATACGACTTGGTGATGAACAAGCATTTCGGCCACCATGATCTGCAGCTTTTACCCGTCCAGTACGGACTAGGCATCTATAGTTTCGCTTTTGAATCGTGCGAGGTAGGCGCCGACCGTTGACACCGGAGAGTGAGGGGCTGTGCTAGTCTTCAATCGCTGTTCCGCGACCCTCGCAATCGTCTGCATCACACTGCTGAGCGGCTGCGGTCCAAAACAAGTGCAAACCAATGGCTATAAGGAAGGCGTAGCGCCTGGCATGACACAGGCCAGCGCAGAGGCGATCTTGGGCAAACCGCAGGATTCAGGACCCTTTTCACTACCCGGTGTCAGTGCCGAGGTGCTGTCCTATGCCTTCGGTCAGGTTCTTGTCCAGAACGGCCAAGTCGTCGCGATCTCCATCAACAATGCACCCGACTTTCACGGACCGGTGGGCATCACGCTCGGCATGACTGAAGATCAAGTCAAGGCCGCGTTCGCGGCGCATCGCGCCAAGCGGAAGGGGCACCGTGAATCGTACGACGCAATCGAAAAGGCCAACGATACGCGCACGCGCGATATCTACGACGATACCGATCACGTCATGATCGAGCTGGCCGCAGCTAATGCGAACGATCCGCTGGCGCCCTTCAATGTCTCGCAGGTCACCTACGCGAACGATGCGGGCATGCGCTTGCTCGAACAATTCACAAAAGCGCGCGTGAACGGACTGTATCCGGACGTGCACGTGGACAATTTTATTTCAGAGCCCTGGCCGGGCACGCACTAGGAGCGGCGATGGAAGAAACAAGTTCGCGCGACGACGCACTCTCCCATTCGGAAGAGTTCGGCGTGGCGATGCCGCCCAACGCGCGCATCGGCACCCTCGTGGTGGAAGACGCGCAGCGCCGGCTGCGCATCCAGCTCGCCGATGGCGGTGAAGAGCGATTGCTGGCGCCGGAAGACCTGCGGGCGCTCTACGGCGCGCGCATCCGCCATGTCTCCGTCACCCAGTCCGCGCCCAAAGCGCAAGGCGTCGCGTTGAGCTCAACCGCGCTCATGGCGAGCGGCCGTTTACCGCAGAGCTTGCTGGACCCGGGCCGCCGCGGTGACGCCGGGATCCAATCGGAAGAGCACTACTACGTCATCGCGATGCGCATCGAGCGGCTGCCCGAGTTGTGGTATCTCATCGCCACCTCGTTCAACTTCCGCAAGACGCTGGGGACGGACGCGACGTATTCGACCGAACTGAACTTGCGCGAGTTCGTGCGGCGCCTGTGCAAGTTTTCGCCCGACGCCGTGCGCGATGGGTTCTTCACCGCGGTGCTGCAGGGCTCACCCTTGCCGCCACCGGTTGACAGCCTGCTCGAGTTCTTCCGGCTCGTCGCGCGCTAGCGGCTAGGCGCTCGTCGCGAGCGGATAATCACGCCGGTTGAAATACGTATCTCGCACCGCCGGCTCGTATCCGGCTTGGCGGATCGTCTGTTCGAGCTGGGCGCGGCTGGCGCGGTTGGTGCTGCCTGCCAGCGTCACGACGCGCTCTTCCAAAATCGTGCCGCCCATGTCGTCAGCGCCGTAGAGCAGCGCGAGCTGCCCCAGCTTGAGTCCCGGCGTGAGCCAGGAGGCTTGGATGTGCGCGAAATTGTCCAGGTAAAGCCGGCTGATCGCGATGACGCGCAAGTACTCGATGCCAGTCGCCTCGCGCCCCTTCAACGGCGTCTTGTACGGCACGTAATACCAAGGAATGAAGGCACGGAAACCACCGGTTTCATCCTGCAGCTCGCGTAAGACGTCCAGGTGCGTGATCCGTTCGGCATCGGTTTCGATCGACCCGAACATCATCGTGGCGGTCGTCGGCATGCCCAGTTTCTGCGCACAGCGCATGACTTCAAGCCAGCGATCGTCGTCGATCTTGCGGGCCGAGATCCGTTTGCGCACCCGCTCCACCAAAATCTCCGCACCCGCGCCCGGCAACGATTTCAAGCCCGCGGCGCGCAGCGTGCGCAGCACGTCTTCGACGCTTATCTGTTCCCGTTTCGCGATGCCGCAGATCTCGCTCGTCGAAAGCGAGTGGATGTCGACCTCCGGAAAACGCCGGCCGATTTTTTCAAACAGCTCGGTGTAATAGGTCAGCGCGAGGTCCGGATTGACGCCGCCCTGGACCATGATCTGTGTCGCGCCTTGCGCAACGGCCCACTCCACGCGGCCCAGCACCTCGTCGTGGGTCATGGTGTATCCTTCGGGGTGGCCCTCCGGGCGGAAGAACGCGCAGAACGTGCAGTGCACGTTGCA
>DATGHT010000159.1:0-2255 GCA_035307865.1 Candidatus Eremiobacteraceae bacterium
ATGCGATCGCTTCGGAGTGACCGACGGCCACCGGTACGCGCACCGTGGTCGCCGAGATCGCGACGTCCTCGAGAGCGAGAATCTTGTGCAGCTCGAGCGCGATCTTGCGCTCCTCTTCGCCGTCGCCGTTCTCGTCGAACGGTCCGACCTCGGGAAAAACGTTCCCGGCGATCTGCCGTGGCAGCGCGCGATGCGAACTGCTTCCCTCCAGCTGCTGCGTAAACTCTGCCAGCGCTTCTTTGCCGGCGCCCGAGACGCTTTGATAGGTCGACACGCTCAGCCAGCGCAGACCGAAGGTGCGATGCACCACGTTGAGCGCCACTGCCAGCGGGATCGTCGAGCAGTTAGGATTCGCGATGAGGGTTTTTCCCATGAGCGCCGGCGCGTTGACTTCGGGAACCACGAGCGGTACGTCGGGTTCCAGTCGGAATGCCGGCGATTTGTCGACGACGAGCGTACCGCGCGCCGCCAAGCGTGGCGCGAGCTCGCGGCTTACCACTTCACCCGCCGCGAAGAATGCGAGGCCGATACCGGCAAACGCTTCCATAGCGTCGGGTCTCGCATTCCCCCCACCTGCCGGAATCGCGTTGACCGGTAGCCGCTTGCCGAAAGCGGTGATCTCAGTGCCCGCGCTGCGCGCGGTGGCGAACAAACGCAGTTCGCCCACAGGAAAGCTGCGCTCGGCCAAAATGCGCAGCAGCGTTTCTCCGACCGCTCCAGTCGCGCCGACCAGCGCGACGTTGATCGCGCCGCGATGATGGTTGGCGGACGCACTCATCGCAGCAGGTCCTCGAGCCCGACGATCAAGCGGTCCAGCGTGGCCGCCGCGTGAATGGCTTGAATCACTCCCGGCACAAACGCGCGCCGCGAAGTAGTGACGTGCCGGATCGTCAGCGTCTCGTCGTCGTTCGCGAGCAACACCTCTTGGCTGGCGATAACCCCCGGCAGCCGCAGACTGTGAACTCCCACACCCTTAACATCGGCGCCCCGGGCGCTTTCCGCCTTCTCAATTTCGGCGGCTCGATGCTGAAAAGAACCCTGCTGCGCGATTCGTTCGGCCGTGGCCAGAGCGGTTCCTGAAGGCGCATCCTTTTTACCGAGCTGATGGGTCTCGATGATCTCAGCGGTGGTGAAAAAGCGGCCCGCGACCTGCGCGAACTGCATCATGAGCACGGCGCCGGGCGAGAAGTTGGGCGCCAGCACCGCGCCGATGTGGTGGCGCTCGCAGGCGGCGCGCAGCTCGGCGATGTCCTCCGCCTTGTAGCCCGACGTGCCGATGACCGGCCGTATGCCGGCTTCGATCGCGGCTAGCGCGATGCGTTTCGAGTCCGGAAAAACGGTGAAATCGACCAGCACTTGTGGCGACGCACCGGTCTTGAGCTCGGGCACGCTTGCGTAGTCGTTGGGAGTCTTGGACTTGCCGTCGCGTACCAAGCGGCCGACGATTTCGATGCCGTCGGCATTGCAGAGCGCCTCGCCGATCACGGAGCCGGTCTTGCCGGATGCACCCGCGATGGCGACGCGGATGCTCACGGAACCAAACCTTCAGCGACGCTGTCCAGCTTTTCCATCTTCGCGTAGTTCAACATGATGCTCTTGCGTCCGGCATGGTCGAATTGCACCGTGACGAACGCATCGCCCCCGGCACCGCGCAAGTCCAACACGACGCCCGCTCCGAATTTTTGATGCACGACGCGATCGCCGACGGCCAGCTCGAGCGGTTGCTGGCTGAGCGCGGGAGCGGGCAGCGCGACGTCATCCCAGCCACCGGTTGCGCCGCCTATCGCCGGCACAGGCGGTGCATTGAGATATTCGAGCCCCGCCATTTCGCCGAAAAAACGCGAGGGCGGATGCATGTACGCGCTACCATACGTCATGCGCCGGCGTGCGAACGTGAGGTAGAGTTCGTCCATCGCGCGCGTGAGCCCAACGTAGCACAAGCGCCGTTCCTCTTCGATCTCACTGGGATCGAGCAGCGAGCGGTTGTGCGGAAAGATGCCCTCCTCGAGCCCGCACAACACGACGACCGGAAACTCCAAGCCTTTGGCCATGTGAAGCGTCATGAGGGTGACCGCGGATTTGCTCGGATCCATGGCATCCAGGTCGGACACGAGCGAGATGTTGGCGAGAAAACCTAACAGATCGGGGCCTTCACGCTCTTCATAGTCGCGCGCCACCCCGATGAGTTCTTGCAAGTTCTCGATCCGGCTTTGCGACTCCATCGTATTCTCGGCTTGCAGTTCGCGGACGTAGCC
>DATGHT010000160.1:0-2852 GCA_035307865.1 Candidatus Eremiobacteraceae bacterium
CGGCTCCGCCGCTGCTGGTCTCCGCCCACATGGACACCGTCCCGCCCGGCAAGGGCGTGCACCCGGTTCGCGAAGCCGGCCGGATCCGCACGGATGGAACGACCGTCCTCGGCGGGGACGACAAGAGCGGGCTCGCCGTCATCCTCGAGGCGCTGCTGGTCCTCAAAGAGCACGGCGTGCCGCACGGCGACATCGAAGTGGCGTTCACCATCTGCGAAGAGATCGGGCTGCTCGGTGCAAAGCACCTCGACGTCGGCGCGCTCCGAGCGCGGCGCGGTTTCGTGCTCGACTCCACGCACGCGTCGCTGCTCTTCACCCGCGCGCCGTCGTCCGACCACTTCGAATTCACGGTGCACGGGCTGGAAGCCCACGCCGGCGTTGCTCCCGAGAACGGAATCTCTGCGGTGCGCGTCGCTGCGGAGGCGATCGCCGCGATGCCGCTCGGGCGGATCGATAGCCGGACCACGAGCAACGTGGTGATCGTCGAAAGCTGCATCCCGACCAACGTCGTGCCGAACCGCTGCGTCGTCCGCGGCGAGTCTCGGTCGCTCTCGGATGCGCGCCTCGACGAGACGACCGCGGCGATTCGGCGCAGCTTCCAAGACGCCGCCGGCCGCGCCACTGCGACCGTGAACGGCAAGCTCCATCGCGCGTGGATCGAAGAGCGCTGCGAGCGCAACTACGAGAGCATGGACGTTCCCGAGGATGCACCCATCGTGCAATTGCTGCTGCGCGCGGCAAAGGCGGCCGGCCGCAGCATTCAGACGGCCAGCATCGGCGGGGGGAGCGACGCAAACGTTTTCAACCGGCGGGGAATCGAAACCGTCAATTTCGGCACCGGCATGCGCGACATCCACACGGTGAACGAGTGGCTCGACCTCGACGATTTCTACGCGTGCGCGGACGTGGTGTTGGAGTGCATAAAACTGAACGCCGCGTCGTAACCTGACGGTCGCGCCGTAGCCCGACCGCTTGGAGAACAAAACGCACATGTACCAGCGCCCCGGTTTCTACTTCCCCCGGCTCTCCGACACCCCGGTCGTCATGGGCTTGATCCTGGCATGCGGCGTCTTCTTCGTGCTGCACTTTGTTGCGGTGGCGCTACGCGTGAGCGACCCGCTGCCGACAACGTATTCGTGGGAGGTGTCGACCAGCTGGATTCGCACGCTGCATCTGTGGCAGCCGTTTACGTATCCGTTCGTCCACACCGATGTCTTCGGGCTGTTGTGGGATGGGCTCGTATTGTATTTTTTTGCCGGCTCGCTCGAGCGCGCATGGGGTGCCCAGCGATTTCTCGTCTTCTTCTTCGCCTCCAGCGTGTTGGCCGGCGCGGTGCTGATGCTTTTTACCATCAACACCGGTTTCTCACCGCTGCTCATGGGGCTCGGGGCCGGAATTTGGCTAACGCTGATCGTGGGTTTTGCGACGCTGAACCCGTTCGCCACGATCTACCTGATGATGATAATTCCGGTACAGGCCCGCTGGATCGCGTGGGGTACGATCGCCATTCAAATATTTGCCGGCTACCCGCTCTATGGTGGGCCGGTCCAAGCGATCATCAGCGTCGGCTTGCTGGCGCTTTTTGCGTTTGCCTACACAAGCCGGAACTTTCGCTCCTCAATCACTCGCCACGGTCCCAAGGGGCCGTCCCTGAAGGAGCGGTTCGACCGGTGGCAGCAGCGGCGCCGGATGCGCCAATGGCAGCGTCGTGTCTCTCAAATCGAGCGTCCCGAGGACCTTTTCAAAGATAAGTAGCCCGAAACTGCATAATACTGCTTGACTGGCCGCCGTTTTCCCAATAATATTGAGGAATCATGGCGGTCACTGACGCCCAACCTGCGTTATTCTTAATTAAAAACACGCCGCTCAAGGAAAACGGGCCGCTCTACCTGCGCGTGGCGGAAGTCATTGCAGAATTGATCGACGGCGGCTCGCTCAAGCGTGGCGCTGCAATGCCGCGCGTCCGCGACCTCGCGGAGGGACTGCGGGTCAGCATCGTCACCGCGCATCACGCGTATCGGGTCCTTGGAGAGCGTGGCCTGCTTGCCGGACGCCCGGGCGTCGGCACCTTTGTCGCGGAGCCTCCGGCTCGACCGCTGGACGCTCCGCAGCCCGACGCGCAAAGCCTCGCGTGGCAGGAAGCGTTCAACCGCCCGAAGGCGCCCACGAATCTCGGCTACATCTACCGTCTGCCGCAGACGTGCAGCCAAGCCAGTTTTCCGTTCTTCAGCGTTCCCGCGTACGGCGGCGAGCTGCTCGCCCCGACGAAGCGGGCGATGCGGCGCATCGCACTGGACGCGGAGATCGGCGGCATCCACCCGACCGATACGCAGGGTCTGCCGGAACTGCGCGCGGCCATCGCCGCGCATCTTCACGACGAAGGCATCGAGGCCGGAGCCGATCGGGTCCTCGTGACGAACAGCTATGAGGAATCGCTGGTCCTCACGCTGCTGAGTTTCTGCCACGAAGGCGACGCAGTCGCGATGGAGGATCCGAATCAGTTCTGTCTTATCGACGCGGCGCGGCTGCGCGGGCTCAAGGTCATCGGCATTCCGATGGACGAGAAGGGGATGCGCACCGATCTGCTTGAGGGCGTCGCGGGTCGAGAGCAAATACGGCTCATCGTGACGACGCCGCGCGCCCAGAACCCGACGGGCGCCGAACTCAGCGGCCCGCGCCGCCAGCAGCTTCTCGAACTTGCCGGCAAACACAATTGGCTGATCTTCGAGTGCGATCCGTACGCACCGCTGACGTACCGAGGGCGGCCGCAGCCGCCGCTCTTCTGCACCGATCGAGACGGCCGCGTCGTTTATGCGCGCCCCGTTTCCCGCGGCCTGCTGATGAACATGGGC
>DATGHT010000161.1:0-2142 GCA_035307865.1 Candidatus Eremiobacteraceae bacterium
AGCTGCGCCGGGGCGCGACGGTCGTGAAAGTCGGCTGGCCGTTGGCAGCGGCTGCCGATTGCGCGGGTTGGCTGCGTGAGCTGCTGCGGTGATGCGCGTCGACGCGGTGTGGCTGGCAGTAGCGCCGCTGGACATGCGCGCCGGAACGGAAACGGCACTGGCGCGCGTGGTTCGCGTATTCGGTGAAGCGCGAGCGCACCACGCTTACCTCTTCACCAATCGACGCACGAATCGGATCAAGCTGCTGCTCCACGATGGTATCGGGATCTGGCTGTGCTCACGGCGGCTGCATCAGGGCCGGTTCATGTGGGCAAGCGCGGGATCCGAGTTGCGATTGACGATTACGCACGAGCAGTTGCAGGCACTGGTGATCGGATTGCCATGGTGTCGCAGCGCACAGGCAACGATTCGTGTCGCATGAAAATGCTGTTTTCGTGCAACGCGATGTGGCAGTATCGAGTGCATGCAAGTGCACGATCAATTGACGCGAATGGACGCGCCGCAACTGCGCCAATTCGCCGCCGACCTGATCGAAACACTCGCCGGCAAGGATCGCGAGCTGCAGTACAAGCAGCTCAAGATCGAGCAACTCACGCACGAGATGGCGGTGCTCAAGCGCTGGAAGTTTGCCGCGCGCAGCGAACAGTTGCACGGCACGCAGCGGAGCCTCCTCGACGAGACGATCGACGCCGATCTCGAAGCCATCGCGGTGGAGCTCGCCCAGCTGCGGTCTCCGGAACCGGCGCGGGCGCCCGGGAACCAACCGAAGCGTAGTCCGCTGCCCGCGCACCTGCCGCGCGTGGACGTGCGCCATGAGCCGGAACAAACCGTATGCCGCTGCGGCTGCGCGATGAAGCGCATCGGCGAGGACGTGAGCGAGAAGCTCGACTACACCCCGGGTGTGTTTCACGTCGAGCGCCACATCCGCGGCAAATGGGCGTGTGCCAAGTGCCAGACGCTGGTCCAGGCGCCGGTACCGGCGCAGGTGATCGACAAGGGCGTGCCGACCGCGGGTCTGCTCGCCCAGGTGCTGGTCGCGAAGTACGCGGATCATCAGCCGCTGTATCGACAGGAAGGCATCTTCGAACGCGCTGGGGTGGCCATCCCCCGCTCGACGCTGGCGCAATGGGTCGGTACCTGCGGCGTGCGCCTGCAGCCGCTGGTCGATGCGCTGAGGGGAATGCTGCTCGAGCGTGCGGTGCTGCACGCCGACGAGACGCCAGTGGCGATGCTCGATCCCGGCAAGGGTCACACGCATCGCGCGTATCTCTGGAGCTACAGCTCGACGCAATTCGATGCGGTGCAGGCCGTCGTTTACGATTTCGCGGACAGCCGCGCTGGCGTGCACCCGAAGGCGTTTCTCGCCGGCTGGGCGGGTAAGCTCGTTTGCGACGACTACTCGGGATACAAGGCCTTGTTCAGCGCCGGCGTGACCGAGGCCGGCTGCCTCGCGCACGCGCGCCGGAAATTCCACGATCTGTGGGTCAACCACCACAGCGCAGTGGCCGAGGAAGCGCTGAAGCTGTTCGGTGCCCTCTATGATGTCGAGCGGGAGGCGCGGGAAGTGAGCGCCGAGCAGCGACGACGCATGCGGCAGTTGCAATCGCGGCCGATCGCCGACAAGTTGCGCGAATGGCTGCTGCTGCAGCGACAGAAGGCGACCGACGGAACAGCGATCGCCAAGGCGATCGACTATAGCCTCGGGCGTTGGGAAGCATTGACGCGGTTCCTCGACGACGGCGCGCTGCCCGTCGACAATAACTGGGTCGAAAATCGCATTCGCCCGATCGCGTTGGGACGCTCGAACTGGCTGTTTGCAGGATCGCTGCGCGCGGGGAAGCGTGCCGCAGCCGTGATGAGTCTGATTCAGTCGGCCAAGCTCAACGGCCACGATCCCTACCGCTACCTCAAAGACGTCCTCGAGAGGCTACCCACCCACCCCGCCAGCCGTATTGGCGAATTGCTGCCGCACAATTGGGTGCCGGTGACGAGTCTGAGTTGATAGAGCGCGTCCGGGCAAGATGCCTTGCCCGGACGCTTACGTTGGAGGTCCTTGGCACTTCGCTCTAAGAACGACGAACGCAGCGCGAACAAGCAGGCGCACCCCTCTTGGAACAGTAGGCTGGGCCCTTGTATTTAGTA
>DATGHT010000162.1:0-3417 GCA_035307865.1 Candidatus Eremiobacteraceae bacterium
GGGAGAAATTCTATTTCCGCCCAGGCAACTTAGGTTTTCCGGTTTTCGAGACGGCCTATGCAAAAGTGGGCGTGTACATCTGCTACGATCGGCACTTCCCCGAGGGAGCTCGCGTGTTGGGATTGCACGGCGCCGAGATCGTCTTCAACCCATCGGCGACGGTCGCGGGCCTGTCGGAGTACTTGTGGAAGCTCGAGCAGCCAGCGCACGCGGTCGCCAACGGCTACTACATCGGCGCCATCAACCGGGTCGGTTGGGAGAAGCCTTGGAACATGGGCGAGTTCTACGGACAAGCCTATTTGGTCGATCCACGCGGCCAGATCGTTGCCATCGGCAGCCGCGATAAAGATGAAGTAGTCACAGGCGAGCTCGATCGTAACACGATCACGGAAGTGCGCAACACCTGGCAGTTCTATCGCGACCGTCGGCCCGAGACGTATGAAGACATGGTAAAGATCTGATGGCGGCAGAGGATCAAGTCCAAGCCGGCGATCTGGTCGTTTTGACCGAAGTCGGCGTCGCCAAGGTCAGCCAGGAAACGACCCTTTGGAACGAAGACTTGCGGCCGTGCACGCTCGCCGACCACACCTGGCCGGCGTCGAAGTACGCGTCGCTGTGGGTTGGCATGTGCTTGTGCTTACCCACGTATTCACTCGCCAGCGGGATGATCGCGCTTGGGATGAATTGGTGGGAGTCGGTGTTGACGATCCTCATCGGCAACTGCATCGTGCTCGTTCCCATCTTGCTCGTCTCGCATGCGGGCACGAAGTACGGCATCCCGTACCCGGTCTTTGCGCGCCTCTGGTTCGGCACTCGCGGCGCGCACATTCCGTCACTCGCGCGCGCGGTGATCGCGGCGGGTTGGTTCGGCATCAACGCCTGGTTCGGCGGCCAGGCGGTGGATGCGATCTTCGGCAAGGTCATCCCAAGCTGGAGCGGCCTCGGGGCTCACCTGGCGTTCGCGTTTGTGATTTTCTGGGCGATCAACGTGTGGATCTCCACCCGCGGCCCGCAAGCGATTGGACGGCTCGCCGTGATCGCCGCTCCGACGCTGGGGCTGTGTGCGCTCGGCTTGTTCGCGTGGGCGCTCGTGCGCGCCGGCGGCTTCGGTCCGATGCTCGCGACGCCGGCTCAGATCCATGGTCCGGCGTTTTGGGTGGTGTTCTATCCGTCGGTCGTCGGGGTGATCGCGTTTTGGGCGACGTTGGCCTTGAACATTCCCGACTATACGCGTTACGCGCGCTCGCAGCGCGACCAGATCCTCGGCCAGGCGATGTCGATGCCGCTGACCATGGCATTATTTTCCTTCATCGGCATCGCCGTCACCTCGGTCACGGTGGCGCTGTACGGCAAGGCGCTGTGGAACCCCGTCGAGCTCATCTTGAAATTTCCGCCGGCAGTCATCGTCGTGGCCGGCTTGGTCGTCGTGCTCTCTTCAGTCACGATCAACGTCGGCGCAAACGTCATGGCGCCGGCGCGCGCGTTTGAGAACCTATGGCCCGGCCGCATTAATTTTGCCATCGGCGCGGTGATGACCGGGATTTTGAGCTTGGCGATGCAGCCGTGGTACGTCTTGTCGGTCTACAGCCACTACATCTTCACATGGCTCGGAACGTACGGCGCTCTGCTCGGGCCTTTTGACGGCATCGCCATCGCGGACTACTGGCTCGTGCGCAACCGGCGGCTCGATCTCGTGCAACTGTACACCCCCGACGGCACGTACTCATACTCGAAGGGCATCAACCCGCGGGCGGTCTTGGCGCTGCTGATCGGTTGGGCCGTGGCCGCACTCGGGCTCGTGACGCCATGGCATTTCCTGTGGAGCGGCGGCTGGCTGTTCGGGATCGCGGGCGGGCTCATCGCGTACTGGCTGCTCATGGCGCGAGAGCGCAAGCTGGCGCAGGCGCACGCGGAGCTGCGACCGGAGGCGGTGTAATGGGCAAGTGCGTGAAGCCCGTCGCCATCTTGGCGTTTCACGACGAGATTGAGGCGAGTGCCGTCAGCCGCTAGTGCGTGACGTTTTCCTTCACGTCGCGGGTGGAGAGATCCAACGATTTGGCGATCGCGAGGCCGAGCTCGCTCAAAAAAAGCATCGTCTCGCCGCCCACGTACTTGGTTTGCAGCAGCCGGTGGCGTAAAAGATTCGTGGTCATCGATTCGCCCACCGCGCCATGCAACTGCGAACGCCATCCCCCCGACCGGCCGCACAAACGGTAAATGGTCAGAAGGGCCACATTTTCCACGTGGCTCAGCTCCTTGAGCTTCACGACAATTCCTCCGTTACTGCCAAACAAAGAAATCGCTGGTACGAATATTGACTCGGCCGGACTATTAGTACGGACGACGAGCGATTTACTGCTAGCAATTCGCGCTTCTATCACCCGGTTTGCAAAGACGGGAAACGCGCAAAGCCTTACGAAAACAAGCATCCACGCTGCTAATGGGGCGTCGCCAAGCTGGTAAGGCATCAGCCTTTGGAGCTGACATTCGTAGGTTCGAATCCTACCGCCCCAGCCACAATCTCCTACGGCGCGACCGCCGCGATGATCTTACCGAAGCGGCGGGACGTATCATCCTGTAGGTTCATGGGTAACGCATTGACGCCATCCGGCCGGACTGACGGGCAGATCCTCGAGGCGCTCGCGCAGCGAGATTTGCACGCGCTGGAAGAGCTCTACGACCGCTACGGCAAGATCGCGTACTCGCTCGCGTATCGCATCGTCGGAGACCGCGGCGCCGCCGAAGATGTCACGCAGGACGCGTTCCTTGCCGTGTGGCGGCGGGCGGCCAGCTATCACGCCGACAAGGGCAGCGCGCGGAACTGGCTCATGTCGATCGTGCATCATCGCTCCATCGACCGGTTGCGCCACGTCGCTTCGACCGGCACGTTGATCCCCTTTGAAGAGCTGCCGGAAAGCAGCGGCGAGGGCGCGCAATCCACCCTTTGGCAACAAGCTTGGACGAACGTGCAGGGTGCTATGGTGCGCAAGGCGCTCGAGCGGCTGCCGCAAGAACAGAAGAAGAGCATCGAGCTAGCGTATTTTTCAGGTTACACGCAGGCGGAAATCGCCTCGCTGATGGGCGTTCCGTTGGGCACGGTAAAAGGGCGCATGCGTATCGGGCTGCAAAAGCTGCGCGTGCTGCTCGGAGGGTTGGAAGTCGGAGCTTCGAGTTCATGAGCGAACAGCAACACGTCACGGAAAGCGCCGGCGCCTATGTGCTGGGCGCATTGAGCTCGGAAGAAGCACAGGCGGTTGAAGCGCACGCGCAAGTCTGCGAGGCGTGCCGCCAGGATATTCGCGATCTCAAGGAAGTCGCCGGCGTGCTGCCGCTGAGCGCGCCCGCGGTGCAGCCCTCGCAGCATTTGAAAAGCAAGATCGTGACCGCAGCCCAAAGTGACGAGCCCGCGAAGCAAGT
>DATGHT010000163.1:0-2244 GCA_035307865.1 Candidatus Eremiobacteraceae bacterium
AGATCAAGACCGCGAGGATGAGGTTGAAGATCGGCCCCGCGGCGATGATCGCGAAGCGCGCAAAAATGCTCTTGTGCTGGAAATTGCCCGGATCGGTCGAACCGTCGTCGGCCGTATCCTCACCCGCCATCTTGCAATAGCCGCCTAGCGGCAGGGCATTGATGCGATACGTGGTGTCGCCGCGACGGAGCGCCACGAGCGACGGCCCGAACCCCAGCGCGAAATCGGTGACGGTGACGCGGGCGCGCTTGGCCATCACGAAGTGCCCGAATTCATGGAAGAGTATCAGCACGCTCAAGAGCGCCAAGAAGACGAGGACGTGCTCGACGTTCGCCAGCACTTTGGCCACGGACAAGACTGCTATGGTAATGTCGATTGTCACCTATGGCGGCTTTCAGTTACGGCTGGTGGCGCCGATCAAATCGCGCGTGAAGGTGCGGCTCCAGCGGTCGGCGGCTTCGATCTCTTCTAGACCATCGGCGTTTGGGGCGTGCGCATCCAGGGCTCGCTCCACCAGCGCGCAGATTTCGGTAAACTTGATTTGCCCGCTTAGGAATGCCCGTCCTGCCTCCTCATTGGCGCCCGACAGCACAGCAGGGTAGGTACCGCTCCGCTGCAGCGCGCGATACGCCAACCCCAGGGCAGGAAAGCGAGTTTCGTCGACGGGTTCAAAGGAGAGCGTTGCCGGTTGCCCCTCGAGCCCGATTGCCGCACGCGTCTTCTGCAGGCCGATAGGCGTCGCCGGGCGCCGCGGGTAGGCAAGCGCAAACGCGATCGGCAGGCGCATGTCCGGTGCCGCGAGCTGCGCCTTCACGCTGCCATCCTTATAGATCACAAATCCGTGCACGATACTCTGGCGGTGCACCACGACCTCGATCTGCGCCGGCGCGAAGCCGAACAGACGGCTGGCTTCGATCACCTCCAGACCCTTGTTCATGAGCGTCGCCGAATCGATGGAGTTCTTCGCGCCCATCGCCCAGACCGGGTGCGCGAGCGCGGCTTGCGGCGTCACGCTGCGCAGTTGTTCGAGCGTTGCATCGCGGAACGGTCCGCCGCTGGCGGTGATGACGAGCGACGCGACGTCCTCCACGCGCTCGCCAAGCAAGCACTGGAAGAGTGCGCTGTGTTCCGAGTCGACGGGAACGATCTGGGCGCCGCTGCGGCGCGCCGCGGCACACAGATATGCGCCGGCGCCGACCAGCAGCTCTTTGTTGGCAAGCGCGATCTGCATACCGCGTTCGACGCCCGCCGCCACCGCGCGCAACGCGCTCATGCCGTCGGTCGCGGCGAGCACGAGGTCGGCGTCCGAGTGCAGCGCCGCATCGTTGAGCCCCGCCGCACCGTGCACGAGCAGCCTTGGATGGTACGCGAGCAGCCGCGCCAGGCGTTCGAGTGACGCTTCGTCTCCAATGGAAACCACCGCCGGCCGGAAGCGATTGGCTTGTTCGGCGAGTTGCTCGACCCGGGTGTTGGCGGCGAGCGCGCTCACGCGAAAAAAATCCGGTTCGGCTGCGATGACATCGAGCGCCTGGCGACCGATCGAGCCGGTCGACCCGAGGATTGCGACCCGGCGCATGAGCGCTTAGAGCAACCCCGCAAGCATCAACACGACGTAGCCCACGACGCCTGCAAAGATATACGAATCGAAGCGATCCAAAACGCCGCCGTGGTCCGCAAGGAGCTGGCCTGAGTCCTTTACCTGTGCGTTGCGTTTGAACGCCGACTCTATGAGATCGCCTATCTCCGCGGCAAACGAGACGGCCAAGGGAAAGACGAATGCCAGCCACCACGGTCCGTGGATCTGCAGCGTCCACCACATGCCTGCTCCCAGCAGCGTCGCGACCGCGAATGCGCAAATGGCGCCCTCCCAGGTTTTTGCGGGCGACAGCCGCGGCGCAAGCAGGTGCTGCCCGAAACCCAAACCGGCGACCATGCCGACGATATCGGTGAGCGCCACAATGATCACGAGCCACAAGGTGAACGCCAGGCCATTGTGCGCCGCGCGCATGAGCACGAGGAACGACAGCATCTTCCCGAGGTAGAGCGTCGCCAGAACGGTCATCGCGCAGCGGCCTGCGAAGCGGTCCAGATCGGCGGTCAGCGATGCGGCGAATGACGCCACGACGATGGTGGTGATCAACCACGGCTCGTAACGCGTCAGGACGTGGAAGTACGCAAGCGCGGGATAGAGCCCGCAGGCGACCAGCGCGACGGGCAGCGAGACTTCGCCGCCGGAGCGGCGGG
>DATGHT010000164.1:0-2766 GCA_035307865.1 Candidatus Eremiobacteraceae bacterium
ATCGCTCCCGATTGGATGTCGTTCAACGCGATCGAATCCTGCGCATCCACGGTGTTGGTCTCGTTCTTCGCGCCGATGCTCGTGTCTGAGGGGCCGAAGCGGTCGCGCAAGCTGAAGCGCATGGCTTCGGGATGGCGCTCCATGATCGCGTCGGCGGAAATGGCCATCGGGCTGTCGACGTAGATCTTTGTCGCAGCGTCGACTTTGTTGGCCTGCTGGAGTTGCCCGATGGCATAGAGGATTTCTTGCGTGCGCCCAACCGCAAACGCCGGAATGACGAGCACGCCCCGGCGCTGCTGCGCGTTGGCGATGACGACACCCAAGTCTGCTTGCGGATCGTTTTGCGGGTGCACGCGGTCGCCGTAGGTCGCTTCGCAGAGCACGTAATCGCTTTGCGTGATGGCCGCGGGATCACGTAAGAGCGGCCTGCCGTAGCGGCCCAAATCCCCCGTGTACGTCACTTTGTGGCCGTCAAAAAGAATCTCCATGATCGCCGAACCCAAAATATGACCGGCGTCGTTGTAGCGAAACGTGCATCCGGGAATGTCCTGGCGCATTTCACCATAGGCCACGCTCTTGAAGAGGGGCATGACCTTATCGACGTCAGCGTTCGTGTACAGGGGGTTGGGATGCAATCCGCGCTCCGGGTGCTTGCGAGCGCGCTGAGCTTCGTCTTCTTGCAAATGCGCGGAGTCTCGCAGAACCAGCTCGGCGACGTCGATGGTCGCAGGCGTAGCGTAGATGGGGTTTTGGAAACCTTGCTGCACGAGCGCCGGCAGGTAGCCGCAGTGATCCAGATGAGCGTGCGAGAGCAAGACCGCTTCCAGCGCCTTCGGGTCGACCGGGGGCGGTGTCCAGTTTCGCTCCACTAAGTCGCGCAAACCCTGGAACATGCCGCAGTCCAGCAGCACGCGCGCGCCGGTATCGGTTTCGAGGAGGTGCTTGCTTCCGGTTACGACCCCGGCGGCGCCGACGAAGGTGATTTGGGCCATGTCTGCTCCTGCGTTGAGACTGGTTCTTGGAATGTAGAGGGGTGCTTGTAGTGGCCTTGCTGGTACGCTTCGATGCAGCGCTGCACGAGCGACTCCGGATTGGAGTCGTAGACCAAAAGCGCGCCCGTGTCTTTGTCTATTTGCGGAACGATCCGCGAGATATCGTCCGCGATGCCGCCCGTCTCCGTGAGAATGCCGATCAGTTTGCCCTCATCGTAGGCGATCGCGAACTCGCCCAGCGTGCCGGAGTGGCCGCCCGCGATGATGACGATGTCGGATGAATGGATGTTGTGGACTTCGCGCCCCATGAGGCCGCTGCCGGTATAGATGATGACGTCGTAGGCATCCACGGGCGACGCATACTTGATGACGTGCTCGCTGCGCGAGAGCGCGGGTGAAACGCCGACCGAAAGCCCACCTGCATCGCGGGCGCCGCGCGCGCAGTCATACGGCAAGCCAGGACAAGCGCCCGTGATGAGCACGCAACCGGTTTTTGCGATCGCTGTTCCCAGATCATAACAGCGGCGGCGGATTTCGGGCGCCATCACTCCGCCTGCAGAGCCCATCATCCCGATGGTTCGAACCGTCGGGTCGTTGGCCGGGTCATAGCTTGGATCGGCGTCTGGAGAGGCCTGCCCAGTGTACGGACGTACTTCTTGGCGCGCCAAACCGTCGCTGTCACTATGTCGCATGCGTTAGGTCGCTTCGTTTGGATTGCGGTGCGCGCCTGCGGGCGAGGCTTCGCGCGTGCATAGGCATAAATGGCGTAGTGCAGTGCAAACTCGTGCGAATATCCGCAACATCGGAATCGTCGCGCACGTCGATCACGGGAAGACGACGCTGGTCGACGCTATGCTGCGGCAGGCTGGGATCTTCCGCGATCCCAGCGCCATGGGCGAAAGAATCCTCGACAGCAATCCCATCGAACGCGAGCGCGGCATCACCATTCTGGCAAAGAATACCGGGATCGTGTGGAACGGCATCAAGATCAACATCGTCGACACGCCCGGTCACGCCGATTTCGGCGGTGAGGTCGAGCGCGTGCTGCAGATGGTCAACGGCGTGCTGCTGCTCGTCGACGCCGCCGAGGGTCCGCTGCCGCAAACCCGCTTCGTCCTGCGCAAGGCGTTGGAGCAAGACCTGCCCGTGATCTTGGTGATCAACAAGATCGATCGCAAGGACGCGCGGCCGGTCGAAGTCTTGGACGAGGTGTTGGCGCTCTTCATCGACATCGGGTGCGCCGACCATCAGCTCGATTTTCCCGTGGTCTATACCAACGCTCGGGCAGGCACCGCGACGCTGGATCTGGCGCAGCCGAGCAAAAACGTCGACGCCCTCATGGAAACGATCATCAACCGCATTCCCGAGCCGCCCGGAGACGATCAGGGGCCGTTTCAAATGCTCGTCTCCAACATCGACCACAACGAATACGTCGGACGCATCGCCGTCGGCCGCATCTTCCGCGGTACCGTGCATAAAGGTGACGCGGTCGCGCGCATGTTCCGCGGCAACA
The DNA here is from genome assembly GCA_035307865.1 of Candidatus Eremiobacteraceae bacterium. GTDB lineage: Bacteria > Vulcanimicrobiota > Vulcanimicrobiia > Eremiobacterales > Eremiobacteraceae > JALYZS01. The sequence goes on from DATGHT010000164.1 coordinate 2,506, forward strand.
GCACGGTGCACCGCGTCACCGGGCTGTACGATTTCTACGGCTTGCAACGGCGCGAGCTGGAATCGGCGAGCGCCGGCGATATCGTCGCGCTCGCCGGTATCGAAGCGATAAACATCGCGGAAACGATTGCCAACGCGGAGCAGCCCGAGGCCGTTGACGCGATCCTGGTGGATGAGCCCACGGTCGCCATCGATTTTCTCGTCAACACAAGCCCCTTTGCCGGACGCGAAGGGAAGTACGTAACGAGCCGCCATCTCAAAG
>DATGHT010000165.1:0-6781 GCA_035307865.1 Candidatus Eremiobacteraceae bacterium
AGTTTTCTTCGCTGCCTTTTTCTTTGCCACGGTGTGCAGGTCACCTCCCCTCTGGACTTCCGGTGCGCGCGGGGCGTTGCTGTACGCCTCATCATCTGTAGCGAGTCCGCCTTCGCGGAGAATCCGGCGGTTATCACGCGCTTGCCGGAGGGTGCGGGGACTTTAAAAAAGTTCCTCGCGCGGAAAGTTCTTCTCTGTAACGACTTCCCCTTTCCATCATCGGCAGTCTTGCAACAAAAGTTCAGGCGGCGGCAACGATGCGCACCTACGCGAAAGCAAAAATGCATCGCGCTGCGATGGAGCGCTTGCAAGAAGATCGGGTGCATGACTCCTCCCTCGCGTCAGCGCGCGCTCGCATGCGGTTTGCATGTTGCAGCCGGCAGACCCAATGCCGGCGGCCGAGAAGGGTTCACATGCGCGAAGCGAAGATGGTCGTGCAGTGGGTATGAAAGAGAGCGGACGCAACGGCCGCAGCCGGCGCGTCGTCGTCACCGGCCTCGGGGCGGTGACGCCGCTGGGCAACAGCGTGCCCGAGTTCTGGGCCAACGTCATCCGCGGCCGCAGTGGCGTCGATCACATCACCCTTTTCGACGCGAGCGCGCTTCCCACGCGCTTTGCGGCCGAAGTCCGCAACTTCGATCCGGCGGCAGCCATCGGGAAAAAAGACGCACGCAAGATGGACCGGTTCGCGCAGTTCGCGTTCGTCGCGGCGGAACAGGCGGTCAAAGACGCGGGCCTGGAGATCAGCGACGCAAACCGAGACGAGATCGGCGTCATCATGGGCTCCGGTATCGGCGGCATCCTGACGATCGAACAGCAACACAAGGTCATGCTGGAACAAGGTCCGGGCAGGCTCTCGCCGTTCCTTATTCCCATGCTCATCAGCAATATCGCCCCGGGTCTGATCTCCATGAAATTCAACGTGCGCGGTCCGACGCAAACCGCGGTGTCGGCCTGCGCTTCCTCCAACAACGCCATCGGCGATGCGTTTCGTGCTATCCAATACGGCGACGCGAATGCCATGATCTGTGGCGGTTCCGAAGCACCGATCACACCGCTGGCAGTGGGTGGTTTCTGCGCGATGCGCGCCTTGTCAACACGCAATGATGACCCCCAGCACGCCAGCCGCCCGTTTGACGTCGACCGCGACGGCTTCGTCATCGGTGAGGGCGGCGGCGCCATGGTCTTAGAGGAGCTGGAGGCCGCACAAAAGCGTGGCGCCCGGATCTACGCCGAGCTGATCGGCTACGGAAAGTCATCGGATGCCTACCACATGGTCGCTCCTGATCCTGAAGCGCACGGTGTCAGGCTTGCGATGCAACGCGCCATTCGCGATGCGGGCATAAAACGTGAAGACATCGATTACATCAACGCCCACGCGACCTCAACCGACCTTGGCGACGCGGCCGAAACGCAAGCCGTGCACCAGGTGTTCGGCGAGCACGCGAAAGCGGTGCCGGTCAGCTCCAACAAGTCTATGTTCGGCCACGCCCTGGGCGCAGCCGGTGCGCTGGAAGGGATCTGTACGGTCCTCGCGGTGCATGAGGGCCTGATTCCGCCCACCATCAACTACCAGCACGTCGACCCTGCTTGCGATCTCGACTGCGTTCCGAACTTGGCGCGCAGAGCCGTCGTAAATGTGGCTATGTCCAACTCCTTTGGATTCGGCGGCCATAACGCCGTCCTGGTACTCAGGAAATTCTCCCAAAACTGAGGCAGTGGCGCGCGAGCTAGCTCGGCGGCGGGCGCTGCGCCAGTTCGGGCGCCGCTTGGGGCTGAAGGAAGCGGCGCAGGGCGACTGTCCGCTGCTCGATCTCGCGCTTACGCACGACTCCTACGCGAGCCAGACGCGCGCTGCAGGCCAGCGGCCCTCCAACGAGCGTCTCGAATTCTTGGGTGACGCGCTGCTGGGCGCGATCGTGGCACAGGCGCTGTATGCTCGCCATCCGGAAAAGTCCGAGGGCAAGCTGTCGCCGCTGCGCGCATCGCTTGTTTCGCAGGCGGCTCTCGCAGAAACGGCTCGCCGGCTCGAGCTCGCCGCAGTGCTGCTGCTGGGAAAGGGCGAGCGCGCCGCGGGCGGCGCACAACGCCCCTCGATTCTCGCCAGTGCTTTCGAAGCGCTCGTCGCGGCCGTCTATCTAAGCGAGGGTTTCGGCGCCGCACGCCGTTTCGTGGAGCGCGAACATCTCGCTCACGCGACACCCGCGCAGACGGTCGACCCAAAGACCGCGCTGCAAGAGTATTCGCAAGCAAAGTTTAAACAAGCGCCCCGGTACACTGTGACCGCGCAGAGCGGTCCCCCGCACGCACGCACGTTCACGGTGACGGTGGCGATCGGTGCGAACGTCGTGGGCAGCGGCGACGGTGGAACGAAGAAACAAGCAGAGACGGCGGCAGCCCGCCAAGCACTGCTCAACGTCCACGGCCCGCGTCCGCCGGATTGAGAGAAGAGCAGATCTACTTAAAGAGCATCGATCTTTTCGGTTTTAAAACGTTCGCCGACCGGACGCATCTTGAGTTTCAACCCGGTATTTCTGGAATCGTCGGACCCAACGGGTCCGGAAAATCCAATTTCGTGGATGCGGTGCGTTGGGTGTTAGGCGAGCAAAGCGCCCGCCAGCTCCGCGGCGCTCGCATGGATGACGTCATCTTTGCCGGGAACGCTGCGCGCCGGCCGCTTGGCATGGCAGAAGTCACGCTGACCTTCGATAACAGCGACGGCGCGCTCGCCACGCCCTTCAGCGAAACGGCGATAACGCGGCGAGTCTACCGGACCGGCGAGAGCGAGTTCTTCCTTAATAAGTCCCAGGTCCGGCTGCGCGATATCACGGACCTTTTGTTGGGAACGGGGCTCGCCGCCGAGCTGGCCGCGATCGTTTCCCAAGGGGAGATCGACGCCATCCTATCGGCCAAGCCCGAGCAGCGCCGCGAGCTCTTCGAGGGCGTGGCCGGCACCAGCCGCTATCGCGTGCGCAAGCGCGAGGCCCAGCGCCGGCTCGAACAGACGGCAGCGAATGCGCTGCGGCTCAACGATCTGCTGACCGAACTCGAAAAGCAGATCCCTGCGATCGAGCAACAGGTGCGCCGCGCCAAGCGCTACCACAAAGTCGCACAACAATTGCGCGAATTGGAAGTGCTGTCGTACTTGCGCAAGACGACCGCGCGGCGCGAAGAGCGCTCCGGCATCGTCGCGGCACTCGGAGAGGACGACGGCGTCGTCGCGGCTGCAGCCGCCAAGCAACGAGAACTCCAGTCCGCTTTGAACAAGGCGAGATACGACGAGTATCAAGCGTCGATGGAGCTCGACGAACGGAACGCCGCGCACGCCAAGGCGGCGGCGGAGCTCCAAGAACATGCCTCCGCGCAGTCCGCAGCGCAGGCGAAGAGCACCGAGCTCGCCCGTCAGTGCGAAACGCTTGCGCGGGAAGTCGATGCCGCGGCGCAGGCGGAGACCGATGCCGATGCCACCCTGTCGGCCGCGTCTGAAGACTTGCGCGTGAGCCGCGAGCGTCGCGACGAGGCGCTCAGCCTGGCCGAAGCCGCGGCAGCTGCGGAGGCACAAGGCACGTCCCTTTGGGAGCGCGCGTACGCGGAGCTGCGAAGCGCGGAAGACAAGCGCGCCCGGGCAGCCGCGGCGGCGGCGGAGAGTAGCTCCGCAGCGGGCGCTGCGTCGGCGCATTGGCAGCGGCTGGTAGATACTTCCAAACGGCTGGAGGCGGAACGCGCGTCCGTCGATGCTGCGCTGGCGGCTCTCGCAAAACGCGGCGCCGAGAACGAGCGAGCGCTCGCGAAACAGTCGGAGGCTTGCGCGCAGGCAAGCGTGGCCATCGAGGAGCTTGAGGCCCAGCGAGCGTCGACCCGATCCGCCTTTGCAGCGCGTCAAGCAGAACGCGATCGCGCCCACGAGGCGCTCGCTCAATCCGATGCAAAACTGGCGGCTCTCACAGACATGGCAGCCGGCGGACCGGCCGGGTCCAAAGCAGCACAGCTGCTGTGGGAAGCGCGCCAGAGTGGTCAGGCGTCCGGTATCGTCGGGACTGTCGCCCAGCATATCACGGTCGCAAGGGAATACAATCTTGCGATCGACGCGTTGCTCGGCGAGCGCGCGGGCGATATCGTGGTGCAAACGACCGCTGATGCGCAACGGGCTGTCGCCTTGTTGAAAGCGGCGCGAGCGCCACGCGCCACGGTGATCGTGTTGGCGGGGGTTCGCGCGCCCGCAGCCGCGCCGCCTTTGAATGGCCGCGGCATCGTGGGAGACGCGGCCGCACTCGTACGCTGCACCGATGAACGGCTACGACCGGTCGTCGACTGTTTCTTACACGCTGCCACTGTCGTCGAATCTCTCGCCGTTGCGCTCGAACTTGCAAGCCGGCACAGCGATCGGCTCTTTGCGACCCTCGATGGAGATGTCGTGCGAGCGGGCGCCATCACGACCGGCGCGATCAGCGGACCCTTGAGCTTGCGCGCCGAGATCGACGCGTTGACCGAACAGCGTGGCGCCGCCAGCAAGTCGTTCGAGGCCGCCGAACACGCTCTGCGCGATGCCAAGCGCAGCGTCGAGGAGCTGGAATCGCGCTTGGTTCAAGCTCACGACGCCGCCCACGCTACCGCCCTGCAACGCCATGACCTGAGCGCGATCAGCGATCACTGCAGACTTGAAACGCGGAGTCTCGAACAGCGGCGTGAAGCGCTCGACAGCGCGCTGAAGGATGCCAAAGTTGAGGCGGATGGCGTGGCGCAGCTCACGGCCCAGCATCGAGCGCGCGCCGATGTTGGTCAGGGCGAAGTTGACGCGCTTGAGACCGGGCGCCGCGATGCCCTAAACAATTCGGATGCGCTCGCCGCTGAGCTCAACGAGCTGCGGGCGCGCCACCGCTCCGCTGCAGCCAATGCCGCAGCGCTGGTCGAGCGCGTGGCGCAACTGAGCGATGATGTTGAGGCAGCGCGGCTGGCGCTGACGCGTGCGCAGCAGCAGCGGAAGCTGCGTGGGGCAGCGCTGCAAGAGGCGCGCGCTGAAGCCGAGTCGACGAGCGCTGTGCTCGAGCATTCCACCGCGGAACGCGCGCGCGCTGAAGCAGAGCTGGCCACGGTGCAGCAAGACCTCGAAACCGTGCGCGCTCGCCGCGACGAACGAGCCAAGACGGCACGTGAGCTCGAAACGGCGAACGAACAAGCGCAACAACATAGCCGGCAGCACTCGTTGGAATCGGAACGGCTGCGCATTCGGCTGGCCGAGATCGACGCCGAACTGTCGTTGCTGGCGCAGACCTTCGCCCAAAACCCCGCAAGCGAGCCGGAGCTCGAGGCCATAGCCGGGCGCTATCAAGCCTACGAAGGTGATGCCGACGCCGACGTGCGCCGGCTGCGCGACGAAATGGTGCGCCTCGGCAACGTCAACCTCAACGCGTTGGAGGATCGCGCGGCCACGCTGGAGCGGTGCGAGTTCTTGCGCACGCAGCTGGCTGATTTGGAAACGGCACGCGCGGAAATCCTGAAGAGCATCGCGGAGATGGATGCGGAGTCGTTGCGCCAGTTCAACGCCGCGTTCGAAAAGGTGTCGATCGCTTTCTCGGAAACCTTCACGCGCCTCTTCAACGGCGGCAACGCCCGGATGTGGATCAGCGAAGCCGACGACCCGACCGAAGCGGGCATCGAGATCTCCGCGCAGCCGCCGGGAAAGAAAATGCAGCATCTCAACCTGTTGTCCGGCGGCGAGCGCGCGCTCACGGCGGTCGCCCTGATCTTCGCGACACTCCAAGTACGTCCGAGCCCGTTCTACATTTTTGACGAAATCGACGCCGCCCTGGACGAGGCGAATATCGGCCGTTTCGGCGGCTTGCTGGGCGAGCTCGCGAGCCGCTCTCAAATCATCATCATCACGCACAACAAAGCGACCATGACGCTGGTCGAGCGGATGTATGGCATCACGATGGGAGAGCCGGGCGTCTCGAGCATTCTTTCGCTGGCACTGGAGCGGGCAGGTGCCCGCGGGTAAACCCAGCGCGCTCCTCTCTCTCACCGATCGCACGAAGCTCGATGAACTGGCCGGCGCCTTACGCGGCGGTGGCTATACGCTGCTCGCGACGAGCGGCACCGCGGCGGCACTGCGCGAGCTCGGCTACGCTTGCAGCGAAGTAGAAGACGTCACGCAGTTTCCGGTCATCCTGGAGGGCAGGGTGAAGACGCTGCATCCCAAGATCTTCGGCGGCATCTTGGCGGCTCCGGAGAATGCGAACCACGCGGCTGAGCTGCAACGTCATGGCCTGCCTCGCATCGACGTGGTTGCAGTCACCCTCTATCCATTTGAAAACGTTGTCGCGCGGCCCGAGGCGACCAGCGCAGAAATCCTCGAGAACATCGACATCGGGGGCGTGGCGCTGCTGCGCGCGGCGGCTAAAAATTGCGCGCGCGTCAGCGTGCTTTCTCGCCCCGAGCAGTATACGGAATTTGCCGCTGCGCTGCGTGCAGGCGGTCCGGGCGCGGGGCTGCGCCAACGGTGGGCGGGCGAAGCGTTTGTGCGGGTGGCTCGCTACGACGCCGCCATCGCGTCGTATTTTTCGGCCGACGCAAGCGAGGGACTTAAGGACGCTCTTGCCGTGCAGCTTCCGCTCGCGCAGCGGCTGCGTTACGGCGAAAACCCCTGGGCCCAAGCCGCCTTCTATCACACGCGCGGGTCGGAGTTCTTGCAGCAGCTCGCCGGCAAAACGCTATCGTACAATAACCTGCTTGACGTGGATTCCTGTTTGCGCTTGCTGGCGCCGATCGAGCAACCCAATGG
>DATGHT010000166.1:0-4025 GCA_035307865.1 Candidatus Eremiobacteraceae bacterium
CGAGAACGTAGCCGCCTGCGCGGCGACCGCCTGTGCGCCTCGCACGATTCGGGATGCGGCCGCGACCGCACCGCCATCGGCGCGCAGCACGATGTCCGGATCGAGCACGGCGACCAGCCCCTCGAAGTCGCCGTCGCGGGCGGCAGCGAGGAAGGCATCGACGACACGCCGTTGCTCATGCAGGTCCGGATCTGAGCTCGGCGCCTTGCTTTGAACACGACGTCGCGCGCGGCTCGCGAGCTGGCGTGCCGCAACGGGCGAGCGGTCCACGATCGGCCCGATCTCATCGAACGTCATGCCGAACACATCGTGCAACACGAATGCGAGCCGCTCCGGCGGTTCGAGGGTCTCAAGCACGACGAGCAGCGCGAGCCCGACGGAATCGGCGAGCATCGCGGCGGATTCCGGATCCGCGTCGGCGCGAGTCACGACTGGATCGGGAACGTGCACGTCCAGCGAGTCTTCTCGGCGCGATGTCCGGGCCCGCAGCATGTCCAGGCAAACGCGCGCCACGACGGTCGTCAGCCACGCTCGCAAGTTCTCGACGCCGCTGACGTCGGACCGGCCCAGCCGAAGCCAGCTTTCCTGCACGGCATCCTCTGCGTCGCTGGCCAATCCGAGCATGCGATACGCTACCGCTCGCAAATGAGCCCGGTGCTCTTCGAACTGATCGGCAAGCCAGTCAGGTCTGGACATCGGTCTACCAGCGCGCCAACTGCGTGATTTGGATCAGGTTGCCGCAGGTGTCTTTCAGCATGGCAATGGTCGAGCCGGTGACGTCGGTCGGCGGCATGGTGAACTCGGCGCCGCGGGCTTTGATGCGTTCGTACTCGGTCTTCACATCATCTGTGAAGAACATCGCGGCGGGCTGACCCTGCTGGAATATGGCTTGCTGATAGGTCTTAGCCGCTGGATTGTCGTTGGGCGCAAGCTGCAGTTGGGCCCCGTCGGGCTGTTCGGGTGAGGTCACGGTCAGCCAGCGATATGGCCCGTTGGTGATGTCGGCCTTCTTGGCGAATCCAAGCACCTTGGTATAGAAACCCAATGCCCGTTCTTGATCGTCCACGTAGACGCTGGTCAGACTGATCTTCATTCGTAATCCCTCCATTTGTCCCGTTCGCGGTTCGAGCGCCACGTCAATTCATAGGCGTAATGCTTCACAAAAGTGTGACGGAATCAGGTCGGCGAGTTTTCGGGTTTTCAGGGCGCAGCCGAGAGTGCTGTCTACGAGCTTTGAATGCGTTCGCTGAAGATCAGCTGATTGCTGAACGGGTCGTAGACGCGCAGCTCGCGCGCGCCCCACTCTTGCGTTTGGATGCTTGGGTTCATGTAACGGTAGTGCTTTGCCGCCAGCTCGCGATGAAGATCGTCGATGCCGGTCATCTCGATGATGACGTGCAAACCGGGAGCCCCGTCGCCGTGATGCTCGCTCAAGAAGATGACGATCCCGTCGCGCGAGATGCCCATGAACAACGGAGCATCGTCATGGAAGCGATGCTCAAAATCGACCGAGAAGCCGAGATAGCCGACGTAGAATTCGCGCGCCTTCGTCACGTCGAACATGCGCAGCGTCGGGATTGCTCGTTTGAATTTCGGTGCCATGTTAATCTCCGTGGTTGGAGCTCTGGACTTTAGGCCAGCCGGGGGAGCCACCTCCAGCGAACCTGGTTCATGGGCGTTGGGTGTCGACCGACGCACGCATGCCCATCATGCGTTCGAGGTTCGCCTTGACTGCCGGCCACTCGTCGTCCAGAATGCTGAAGTACACCGTGTCGCGGTACCTGCCGGACCACGTGAGCAGGTGACGGCGCAACGTGCCTTCCTCCTTAGCTCCGATTCGGAGAATGGCTTTGCGCGACTGAGTGTTCAGCGCGTCGGTTTTGAACTCAACGCGCACGCACTGCCAGGTTTCGAACGCGTGCCGCAGCATAAGGTATTTAGCTTCGGTGTTGAGCGCAGTGCGCTGCCATGCTGGTGCAATCCAGGTACCGCCGATTTCCACGCGACGGTTAGCCGCGTCGATGTTCATGAACCTCGTGCTGCCGACAACGGTGCCTGATGCACGCTCGACCGTGACGAGCGGCAGGTCTGATCCGGCGGCCTCGGCGGCGAGCAACTCTTCGATGCGCTGGGCCATCGTCGCACGCGAATCAATTCGCCTCGGAATTAGGTCCCATAGGCGAAGCTCGTTGACCGCGCTAAGCGCTTCGAGATGTTGTCGTGCCAGCGGCTCGAGCCGAACGACGCGGCCTTCAAGGACGACGGGAGTAATGCGCAGCTAGATGGACTCCTGAATGAGACGCGTGATTTCCGCGATGCGTGCCTCGTCGCGTTTGTAGAACGTCCACTGTTTGATCCGCTTGCTGCGAATCAACCCGGCTTGCGAAAGAACCTTTAGATGTTCGCTCACGGTGGGATGCGACACACCGAGTTTTTCAGCGATCAGCGCACCGCAAACGCCGTCTTTGACGAGATCGCCGTCGACCTGCGGAGGGAAGTTCGCGCGTGGTTTTTTCAGCCATTCCAAAATGACGAGGCGGCGCTCGTTTGCAAGTGCACGCAGCGCACGTTCCAACATGTGCATATTGACATTATGCCAAATGCCTAATAGAATGTCAAGCATGCAGCTCACGGAAGCCGGCATAACGCGCGAGCAAGTCGCGCAAGCGTACGCCAAGCTCGTCCCGCACATCCGTCGCACGCCGCTCTTGGAGGCGGACGGCGCCGATCTCGGCGTACCCGGTGCTGCGCTTTCTTTCAAGCTTGAATGTCTTCAGCATTCGGGCTCCTTCAAGGCGCGGGGTGCGTTCGCTCATCTCTTGCTGCGGGAGATTCCCGCTGCCGGCGTCGTGGCAGCGTCGGGCGGCAATCACGGCGCGGCGGTAGCATTCGCCGCGATGCGGCTGAAGACACGAGCCACGATTTTTGTGCCCGGTATTTCATCGCCCGCGAAGATCGCGCGCATTCGCGGTTACGGGGCGCAGCTTGTGGTTGGCGGTGACCGATATACGGACGCGTTTGAGGCGAGCGAGCGCTGGCGTGAGGAAAGCGGTGCGCTGCCCGTGCATGCCTTCGATGCCATAGAAACGCTGCTTGGAACGGCAACCGTCGGGTTGGAGATAGAAGAGCAACTGCCTCGATTGGATACGCTGCTCGTACCTGTTGGAGGCGGCGGCCTGATTGCCGGCATCGCGTCGTACTTGCAAAACCGAGTGAAGATCGTTGCCGTCGAGCCCGAGGGCGCGCCTAAGCTGACCCGGGCGCTCGAAGCAACCCGTCCGGTTGACGCCGAGACCGGCAGCATCGCCGCCGACGCACTCGCTCCTAGACGCATCGGTGCGCTGACGTTTCCGATCATAGCGCGCGTCGTCGACTCCGTCAGGTTGGTTTCGGACGACGACATGCGCGCCGCGCAGCAGAAGCTTTGGGAAAAGCTGTCGATCGTGGCTGAGCCGGCGGGAGCCGCCGCGTCTGCCGCGCTCTTTTCCCGGCGTTACGTGCCAGCCGAGGGAGAGCGCGTGTGCGCTCTCGTCAGCGGCGCCAACACGACCGCGGTCGACTTTAGCCGCTAGCCCGAAACTCAGAAGGAGCAATCATGTCCATCCAACGCATCAACCCCGGCCGCCGCCTCAGCCAGGCGGTGCTGCACCGCGACACGGTCTACGTCGCGGGCATCGTCGCTGACGACACGTCCGCGGACGTCGTGGGCCAAACGAGCCAAATCCTCGCGAAGCTGGAGAGGTTACTCGCCGAAGCGGGCACCGATAAATCGCGGCTTCTTTCCGCAACGGTTTGGTTGGCCGATGCCGGCTCCTACGACGAAATGAACTCGGTGTGGGATGCGTGGGTACCAACGGGTGCGGCACCTGCGCGAGCGTGCGTGGAATCCAAGCTTGCAAAGAGCGAGTACCGCGTGGAGGTCGCGGCGATTGCGGCGCGCGACGCCGCCGGATAAAATATGGATTTCGACATACGCGGGAAAGTCGCGCTCGTCACGGGCGCGAGCTCGGGAATCGGTGAGGCGG
>DATGHT010000167.1:0-5672 GCA_035307865.1 Candidatus Eremiobacteraceae bacterium
AAGCTGCATACATCCGGCCGCTGGCCAGCGTCACGATCCAGCCGGCAGCGACCGCTTCGCGGATAGCGGCCCGATCGGCGCTGCCGATCGTCAAGGACTCGTCGATGAGGGTGCCGTCCAGATCGATCGCGACCAGCCGTGCGCTCATGCCACGCTGTCCGAGCGGTCGCTCTCCAACCAGACGTTCTCCGATCCGAAAACGCCCGCGAAATCGTCGCGCAACGAAGGCGTGACTTGCACCGATTGGCGCAGCGGTCGCGATTCGCCGCGCTGGCCGACATGCAAGAAGACCCGGCTGCTGCCGCCGCCCGCTTGCACGATCAGCTCTCGCAGCTTTTCAAGGCCGACTGCATCTTCGGCAGTGCCTTGCAGGCGGATGTGGAGATCGACATGCGCGTCCGGCGGATTCGATCCGTTGGAAGCCGCGCTCACCGCCGCAGGCGAGCGCACGCCGTTCGAAAGCACGCGCGCCTGGTTGAAGGGCCAAGCCTCGAGCGCTTGCAGGCTGATCTCAGGCCGGTCTTGTTTTTCTTCTTCTGCCGCGGCGACTTCGACGAAACCCGGCGGTTTGCCGATCGTGCGCCGTTCCTTCACCTTGGCTTTCACGACCACGACTGCTTCATCCACGAACACGGGAGCAAGTTCGGGAAACCATTTGGGAAAAACGACGACTTCGACCGCGCCCGTCATGTCCTCGAGCTTTGCGACGAGCATCTGGCCGCCGGCCTTGGTCACCACGCGCCGGCTCGCGGTGACGATGCCGCCCGCTACGACCGTCTCGTCCTCGGGCAGCTCGCGCAAGGCCGCGATGGTTGACGTGGTGCGCCGTGCGAGCTCTTCCATTTTGTCGGCAAGCGGGTGGCCCGAGATATAAAATCCCAGCGCTTCTTTTTCTTGCGCCAGGCGCGTGGCGCTGTTCGCCGCGGGCGCGCTGGGCAGCGGCGGCGGCGGCAGACCGCCGGATGAGTCCGCAGCGAAAAGCGAAGTCTGACCAAGCGCCCGCTGCTGTGCGCCGTGCTGGCCATAGTCCAGCGCCGCATCCAGACCGGCCAGCTTTTGCTGGCGGTTCCCGGGCAGACCGTCCAGCGCGCCCGCCTTGATCAACGATTCCAGCACGCGCCGGTTCACGACGCGGCAATCCACGCGGCCGCAGATGTCCGCCAAGGTTGTGAATTTCCCCGTGGCGCGGTGCTCGATGAGCTCGCGGACGGCGCCCTCGCCCACGTTCTTGACCGCTCCCAAGCCGAAACGGATCGCCTCGCCCACGACCGTGAAATCCTTGCCGCTCTCGTTGACGTCGGGCGGTAAGACCTTCAGCTTGCGCTGCGCCGAGTCTGCGAGGTACTCGACGAGCTTGTCGTTGTTCTGCTTCACCGAGGTGAGCAGCGCGGCCATGAAGGCGAGCGGGTAATTTGCTTTGAGCCAGGCAGTCCGATACGACAGCAGGGCGTAACAGACCGCATGCGCCTTGGGGAATCCGTAGCCGGCGAAAGGCTCGATGAACTGCCAGATCTTGTGCGCGAGCGCTTCATCGACGCCGTGCGCCACGCAGCCGTCGATGAACGTTTGGCGCTCGGCCGGGATCTTCTCTTTGATCTTCTTGCCGATGACTTTGCGCATCGCATCCGCTTGTCCGACCGAATAGCCGGCCAGCTCGCGGCACATCTGCATCACCTGCTCTTGATACACCGCGATGCCGTACGTTTCGGCGAGGATCGGTTCGAGCTTGGGGTGCAAGTAGGTGACTTTGCGGCGGCCGTGTTTGCCCGCGATGAAGTCATTGATCCAGTCCATCGGACCGGGCCGGTAGAGCGCGACCATTGCGATGACGTCTTCGATGCGCGTCGGCTTGAGCTCGGAGATGTAGCGGCGCATGCCCGCGCTTTCCAGCTGAAAGACGCCGGTGGTCTGCCCGGCGGAGAGCAGCGCGTACGTCTTGGCGTCGTCCAGTGGAATATTTTCCACCCGGAAATCCGGATCCGCAGTTCGCCGTATCTCTTCTTCAGCCGCGGCCAGCACGGTGAGCGTGCGCAGACCGAGGAAATCCATTTTGAGCAGGCCGACGTGCTCGACCCACTCCATGGAGTATTGCGTGTTGACGTCGTTGTCGCCGAGCTTCACGAGCGGTGCGTAGTCGGTGATCGGGCCAGGCGCGATCACCACGCCGGCGGCGTGCGTGGAAGCATGGCGGGCCAATCCTTCCACGCGTTTTGCGGTATCGAGCAGCTTGCGCGCCTGCGGGTCGCGCTGATAGAGCAGCTTGAGTTCCGGAACCGCTTCGATCGCCTGCTGGATGGACAGCGGGTTGGTCGGGATGTTTGGAATGAGTTTCGCCAGGCGGTCGACGTCGGGCAGCGGCACGCCCGTCACTCTGCCCACGTCGCGGATGGCTGCGCGGGCCGCCATCGTGCCGAAGGTGACGATTTGCGCCACGCGATCGGTCCCGTACTTGGCGGTGACATAGGCGATGACTTCGTTGCGGCGCTCGAAACAGAAATCGGTATCGATATCGGGCATCGAGATGCGTTCCGGGTTCAGAAAGCGTTCGAAGAACAGGTTGTAGCGCAGCGGGTCGACGTCTGAGATCTTCAAGGAATAGGCAACGATGCTCCCGGCAGCCGAACCGCGCCCAGGTCCAACCGGGATCCCGCTTTCGCGCGCGTAGCGGATGAAGTCCCAGACGATCAGGAAATAGGAAGCGTACCCCATGCGGTTGATGATGTCGAGCTCGTACGCGAGCCGCGACCGCTGCTCGGCGTTCGGCTCGCCGTAGCGTTCGCGCAGGCCTGTTTCGCATAAGTGCGCCAAATACGTCTGTGCATCGCCTTGCTCGGGCGGCACCGGAAAGTCCGGAATGGCGAACGAGCTGGACGACAGGTCGAAATCGACCATGGCCGCGATGTCGACCGTCGCATCGCACGCGTCAGGCGTGTCGCGGAAGAGCTCTCGCATCTCTTCGGCCGACTTGAAATAGAAGTTGTCGCCTTCGAAGCGCAGCCGGTCGCTGTCGCTGAGCATCTTGCCGGTGCCGATGCACAGCAGGACGTCATGCGCCGGGGCGTCGTCGCGGCGCAGGTAATGGAAGTCGTTGGTCGCGACCGGGCGGATCCCCAATTCGTTGGCGATCGCGAAAAGCTCCGGCCGGATATTGTCTTCAAGCGGGTGGTGGTGGTGGTGCACTTCGATGAAATAGCGTTCGCCGAAGACCGCGCGGTAGTCGCGCGCCAGCTGCCGGGCCGCCGCGTGCTGGCCGTGCAGCAGATGCTGGGCTAAACCCCCGCCCAGACAGCCCGAGAGGACGATCAGCCCTTCATTATAGTGTGCGAGCAGCTCGAGGTCGATGCGCGGCTTGTAGTAGTAGCCGTCGAGGAAGCCGATGGAGACGAGCTTGAGCAGGTTGCGGTACCCGGCCTTGTTCGCGGCGAGCACCGTGAGGTGCTGCTCGTCACGCGCGCTGCGATCGCGGTGGCCGCGCGGGGCGACGTACATCTCGCAGCCGATGATCGGCTTGACGCCTTTGGCTTTGGCCTCGAACAAGAACTCCATCGCGCCGTAGAGCACGCCGTGGTCGGTGAGCGCCACCGCGGGCATGCCGAACTCAGCCGCCGTCGCTGCGAGCTCTTTTGTACGGCACGCGCCATCCAGCAACGAATATTCGCTGTGGGTGTGCAGATGAACGAAACCGGTCCCCATCGTCCTCGCGAGCATCCCGCTCTAGCTCGCTTATTCCGGCTCCATCACATGCGACCTTGTGGACATCATGTGCATGCGCTGTGAGCGAATCGCAAGCTGGCGTGGATAGCTGTGGATGACCAGGCGGCGACTTTCGTCCCGGCGAGGACGGCCTCATGACCGGATTGCGACGTAGCTTACAACCGCGAACCTCTAATTTGCTTGGTTTTGCAGCTTTTCTCGCAGAGCCGGCACGCGCCGCAGGCACGGCAACCGCAGGAAGCGTCCACAAGCGTTTTTAAGCCGTCAAATCCAGGCAAAGAAAGCATGAAGGAGACGACAGGATCGCATGGCTCTGCTCGCCGGTGAAACCGCTGGAATAGAACGCTTCGGCTTCGGCCCGGTACGCAAGGCCGCACGCAACTTGAGCACCGCTCGCCTTTTCGAGGAAGCGATCAAGCGAGGCGAAGGACTCGCCGCTGCCCACGGGCCGTTGGTGGTGCGCACCGGGAAGCATACCGGTCGCTCGCCCAACGACAAATTCTTCGTGCGCGAACCAAGCAGCGAACGCTTCATCGATTGGGGTAAGACCAACAAGCCATTCGAATCCGACAAGTTCACCGCGTTGCTCGCGCGAGTCGACGATTATCTGCGTGAAAAGGACGTCTACGTGCTCGACGCTTTTGCAGGCGCCGATCCCACCTATCGCATCCCCGTTCGCGTGGTCACCGAGCTTGCCTGGCACAATCTCTTCGCGCGCAATCTTTTCATCCCGGCAGGCGGCAAGGCGCTCGATGGTTTCGTGCCGGAATTCGCAGTCGTAGACGCTTGCAATTTCCTCGCCCAGCCGGAGCGCGACGGCACCCGCTCCGAGACGTTCATCATCATCGACTTCGGGCGCAAGCTCGTCCTCATCGGCGGCACGACCTACGCGGGTGAGATCAAGAAGTCCGTATTCACGATCATGAATTACCTGTTGCCGCTGCGTGGCGTGATGCCCATGCACTGCTCGGCCAACGTCGGCAAGGCTGGCGACGTGGCCGTGTTCTTCGGCTTGTCGGGGACCGGCAAGACGACGCTTTCTGCCGATCCCAACCGCGCTCTCATCGGCGATGACGAACATGGCTGGAGCGACAGCGGCGTCTTCAATTTCGAAGGCGGCTGCTACGCGAAAGCGATCCACTTGTCGGCCGAGCTCGAGCCGCAGATCTTCCCGACGACGCGGCAGTTCGGCACGGTTCTCGAGAACGTCGTTGTCGATCCCGATACGCGCGAACTCGATCTGGACGATGCCTCGCTCACGGAGAACACGCGCGCGGCCTATCCGCTCTCGGCGATCCCCAACACGGTGCCATCAGGCAGGGCCGGCCATCCGCGCCACATCGTGATGCTCACCGCCGATGCATTCGGGGTCATGCCGCCGATCGCGAAAATGACGCCGGCGCAAGCGATGTACCACTTCTTATCCGGCTACACCGCCAAGGTCGCCGGCACCGAAAAGGGCGTGACCGAACCACAAACGACTTTCTCACATTGTTTCGGCGCGCCGTTCATGGTGCACCATCCCGCGGAGTATGCGCGCATGCTGGGCGAGCGGATCGCGCGGCACGAAGTCGATTGTTGGCTTGTGAACACCGGCTGGAGCGGCGGCCCGTACGGCGTCGGCAAGCGCATGAAGCTGCCGTACACGCGCGCCATGGTCAACGCGGCGCTGTCCGGCGCGCTCAATACCGCCCGGTTCACGCCCGATCCGATCTTCAACGTCGCGGTGCCTCACGAAGTGCCGGGCGTGCCCAAAGAAGTGCTCAACGCTCGCGCCACGTGGCCCGATCCGCTCGCGTACGACGCAAAGGCGAAGGAGCTCGCCGCGAAGTTTGCCGCGAACTTCGAAAAATTCGCAGGCAGCGTGAGCCCCGAAATACTGGCTGCAGCTCCGAAAACGAAATAACCTATCACGGCGTAAAGAAAGAGAGGCGGCTGAAAAGCCTCCTCTCTTCGTT
>DATGHT010000168.1:0-4715 GCA_035307865.1 Candidatus Eremiobacteraceae bacterium
ACGCAGGCCAACCGCTCCGCCATCGTGCTCTGCGGTCTCGGCACGCAGTCCGTGGACGGCCTCAACGAAAAAGCCCTGCGATCCAAGGTGGGCGTGACGATTCGCGACAGCGGCGTGCGCGTGTCGCCGCACGGCTACAACAACGCAGCCGACATCGACGCAGTGCTCGAGCTGCTGGTGTCCGCGCGCTGATGGCCGCCAAAAGCAAGAAAGCCGCCGCCTGGGGCGCGCCCGCGAAAGGGGAACCACGCTGGCCGGCCACGATCGCGGTCGTCATCGCGCTCCTCCTGTACATGACGTTGCCCGAGCGCCTCACGCTAGGGCCGCTTTGGCTGATCCCAGGGCTGGAACTCGCGCTCATCATACCGCTGATGATCGTCGCGCCGCGGCGCTATGCGGGCGAGCCGAACTGGGAACGTTTGGCGGCGATCGCCATCATCGCGATCATCAACGCGGCGAATTTTCTCTCGCTCGTGCTGCTCTTGAAGTTTTTGGTCATGCGCGGTAGCCGCGCGACGGGCGAGCAGTTGTTGCTCGGTGCCGTGCAGATCTGGGTGACGAACGTCATCGTCTTTGCGCTGTGGTATTGGGAGCTGGACCGCGGTGGGCCCGACGAACGCTCGAGCGACGTGCACCGCCAACCCGACTTTTTGTTTCCGCAAATGGTCACGCCGGGCTGCACGGTGCCGGCTTGGTCGCCCTCGTTCTTCGACTACGTCTACGTGTCGTTCACCAACGCGACCGCCTTTAGCCCGACCGACACCATGCCGCTGACGCCCTGGGCCAAAGCGCTCATGGCGGTGCAGGCGTTCGCGTCGCTCGTCACCGTTGCGCTGGTTGCCGCCCGGGCGGTCAATATTCTGGGAAGCTAGTAGCCCGTTTCAGACAGCGTGCAGGGCATCATGATCGCATCGGTCATGCCGTGGATCAGGCGCTTGTCGGCGGGAACGACGGTCGCGAGCACGCCCGACAAATCCGCTTCGTCGCCGGCCACGAAATAATACGGGCACAGGCGCACGCGGCCGTCCATCTCCTTGACGGTGTTGCTCGCGACGTCGAGGTATTGGCTGCGCACCCGGCGCGCCTTGTGATAGCGCTGCAAGATCTGGGGCGACGTGTCAAAGGTCGCCAAGGCACCATCGATGACGGCCATCCATTCGTCGCGCGTCAGGTCATTGGCGATGTAGACGCCGCGGCTGCCCCAGGCGAGCGGCGAAAAGCCTGAAGGCTTCACCACGTACTGCCGCTCCGATTTGGACAAGCCATAGAGTTCTTGCCAGCTGCGCACCGGGCGTCCGTCAACGAGCAAGCCTGCGATCGCCGCTTGCGGCGGCAGCGGTCGTGGATCCAGCACCCACGTCTGCGGAAAGAGTTTGAGCAGCCGCTCGAACGTTTCCGGTCCCAGCTCTTGGCGCCACGCGTTGTGCAGCACGTTGTTGTGCAAGAGCGCAAACGTCAGTTTTTCTTCCAGGAAAGCCTTGGGCGGCGGCGTCATCGTGACGCGCTTATGACGAGCCGCGTACAACATGAGCTCCTGTTTGGGCACGTTGAGCAGATCGAAGAGCTCGAAGTTGCGATACAGCACGTCCACCGTGCGCCGGCCGTTGGGGGTGTCCACCACGAGCGCTTCTTCTGTGAAATACACGGCCTCGGGATGCAATGCGACCGCTTCGGCGAGTCCGGAGCGGCGCAGGGCGTCCGCCAGCCACGACATCTCACCCATGTAGTCTTCCGATTCGGCGGAGACGACGATCGCGATCGTCGGCTGTTCCTTACCAGCAAGCGTCTGCGCCATGCGCGCGAAGCCGCGCACGATGCCGTCGAATTCACCCACTTGGTCGAAGCCGAGTTCGCAGTACGTCTCACCCATTGCGCCGACGAATCCCATGCCGCCGGGGATCGAGTCGAGCTCGGAAGCGATCATCCCGTCCTCGGTGAGAATGACGTCGGGGCGGATGACGGTCGGCACGTCACCCTTGAAGCGGTTCTGGCGTTCCAAGCGGATGATGTGCTCGGGTTTGCCCAAATCCATATACTGGTGGAAGAAGTCGGGAGCGGTGCCGCGCACGCTCATGAAGTAAAGGCGGTTGACGGCGCGATTGAGCTTGAGCAGATCGGCGCCGAGCGACTGCAATGCCGAAACGGTTTTGGGAGCGAGCGGGAAAGGTTCGGGAGAGAGCCGCCAGGCTGCCTTTTGGATGTCACCGGCATCGGGACCGGCGACACTACGGAAGAGATTAGGGGCGAGGTGCTCGCGCACGTAGTGGGCGCGATCGAGCGGGGTGTCTTGGGGGCGAAGTTTCACGCTGCAGGCCATAGGTCAACAACCTTTGCCATGCAGGCGCGTACACGGTGCACAAGCCGGCGGGATCTTCGGCATTCGCAAGTAGCGGAACAAATGTCGGATCAAGCTGGAACCTTTCTTTGCGGGGAGGGGTTGCGCCGACGCGCCGCTGTCTCCTGTTGCCATGACGCACGAGAGTTTTGCCCAGGCCGCCTCTGTCCTGAAATCGAAAAGCCGGAGTCCACTATGTGTGCGCTTTCCGACGTCGTCGTGGCAGGGGACCTGACGAAGCGGTACGGTCAGTTCGAGGCCGTACGGGGCATTAGCTTCGCTATCCGCGCGGGCGAATGCTTTGGATTTCTGGGCGTCAACGGCGCCGGCAAGACCACCACGATGAAGATGATCTATTGCCGCATCGCCCGCACGTCGGGCACGCTTGACGTCCTCGGGCTTGATGCCGCCACGCATGCGCAGGCGATCAAGCAGCGCATCGGCGTCGTGGCGCAAGAGAACGCGCTCGATCCCGAATTGACGGCGCTGGAAAATCTGCTGTTGTACGCATCCTTCTTCGGAATCAGCGGACGGCGCGCACGCGCCAAAGCCGCGGAGCTGCTCGAGTCGCTCAGTTTGACCGGCAAAGAACGCGCGCGCTTGACTGAGTTGTCGGGCGGGATGAAGCGGCGGCTGGTCATCGCCCGCGCCTTGGTCAACGACCCCGAGATGCTCGTGCTGGACGAGCCGACGACCGGTTTGGATCCGCAAGCGCGCTTGCTCGTGTGGGAGAAGCTCACCCGCTATCGTGACTCCGGCCTCACGCTGCTGCTGACGACGCATTACATGGAAGAGGCCGAACGTTTGTGCAACCGCATCGCAGTCATCGACGAGGGCCGCATCCTCGCCGAAGGCTCGCCGCAAGAACTCATCCGGCGCTTCGCGGGCGACGACGTGCTCGAGATCATCGGCACGCAAAGCGAGCTGCCGGCCCTCGACCAGCTCGACGGCCTCGTGATGCGGCGCGAACAGCACGGTGATATTCTCTACCTCTACAACAGCGACAATCGAACGCTGCTGCACCGTCTCGCCGAACTGGGCTACGAGCCGCCTCGCCACGTCGCGCGCCGGGCCACGCTCGAAGACGTCTTCCTGAACATCACCGGACGGGAATTAGTCGAGTGAATCCACTGGCGGCATTCTTTCGCCGCAATTCGTGGTTCGTATTCCGGCGTAATATGCTGGCTTGGCAAAAGTACGCCTGGTCGAGCATTGCCATCAACATCGTCGAGCCATTGGCATACTTCCTGGCCTTGGGCTTCGGACTGGGTTCGTATCTCAAGCTGGGCAACTACGGATCGCTCGTGCAGTTCATCGCGCCCGGCATGCTCGGATTCCTGGCCATCAACACCGCGACGTTTGACGCGTGCTGGGGCTGTTTCGAGCGGCGCGTCTTCAATGGGGTGTATGAGTCCATGGTGACTGCGCCCGTCGCTCCCCTGGAGATCGCGACCGGCGAATACTTGTGGCAAGCATTCCGGGCGGTGCTCTACGGTTGTCTCTTCCTCGGCGTCATCACAGGACTCGGTCTGGTCCACTCGTGGTGGGCGCTGCTCTGTCCTGTGGTGCTCGCGCTCAGCGGCCTGCTGTTCGCGATCCCCGCGCTCTTCATCTCCATGCTGGTCAAAACGCAGGAGCACTTGTTCTACTACTTTTCGTTCGTCGTCACGCCCATGTCGATGATCAGCGGCGTGTTCTTCCCGCTCGACAAGCTGCCGCACTGGCTCGCGCTGATCGCCTGGTGGACGCCGCTCTATCACGCAGTCAACATTTTTCGCGCGCTGGTGTTGGGACGGGTGGGTCAGCCGCTGCTGGAAGATGCGCTGTGGCTGCTTGCCGCGATCGCGGTCCTGGCGTTTCTGCCCGTGCGCATCGTGCGCAGCCGCTTGGGAAATTAGGGGCCGCTGATCAGTTGCATGTCCGCTTCGAACCGCTGCGGCGCGAGATAACCGCGCCAAATCGCGCGCACGATTCCGTTCTTGTCGATGAAGACGCTCTGCGGGATGGCTTGCACCCCATAGACCGCGGCGACTTGACCCTGATCGATCCCGACGGTATACGGGATAGCGAACTGCCGCAGAAACGGTTTGAGCAAATCCGCGCTTTCCTCTTGGTCCAGGCCCAAAAAGACCACGCGGCTCTTATAGAGCGGATAGCGCCGCACGATTTCCGGCAGCTCGAGCTTACACGGTGGGCACCAGGTCGCGAAAAAATTCATGAAAATCGGGCGGCCGGCGAACTGGCGCAGCAAGACTTTTTTGCCGTCCAACTCGGTGACCGCAAACGCGGGAGCCGGCTTGCCGACGGCAGCCATGGGGTCGCCTGCGGCCGCTTGGCCGGCGAACGCTGCCACGGCGATGGCGCACGCCACCACCGCTGC
>DATGHT010000169.1:0-2090 GCA_035307865.1 Candidatus Eremiobacteraceae bacterium
TGCTCCCACGCTCCCACCTGCGGATCAACCCAGAAAGAACGATTCTGACCCACCGGCGGCAGCTGATCGGGGCTCATGTTGATGCTGTTGTCCGGATCGGGATCGAGGTCCATCGTGACGAGCGCGAGATCGTAGCGGCCAGTCATCAGCATGCCGTTGGTGGAAAAGACGAGATTCGCCGGATAGTTGTGGATCTCCAGATCGATGCCGACCACCTTGAGATCTTGCTGGATGAGCTGCTCCGCTTTGAGGCGCGCGCTCACGCCCACCACGGTCGTCAAGGTTAGTTTCAGCGGCGCTCCGCCTTTGTGAAACGAGGCGTCGATGCTTTCCGTCCAACCCGACTGGCGCAGCAACTGACGCGCTTTGCCCGGATCGTAGGGGTAGGGTCGTACGTTCGGGTCGTAGGCCCACGAACGAGGAGATACGTCCGCCATGGCCGGCGTTCCAAGATTCAGATAGACGTCGCTTGCCAGCCGCTGCCAGTTCGTGGCGTACGCGATCGCGCGCCGCACGTTGACGTCCCGCAGCAGCGGGCTGCGGCAGTTGAATTTGATGTGTTCGACGGAAAAACTCGGCTGCTTCGTCACCCGCACCCCATCGATCGAGCTCACCTGGCTGAATTGCGGCTCGGGCACATCGTAGTAGAAATCGATCTCATGCGTTCGCAACGCGGTGAGCAGCGTGTTCTGATTTGGGATGATCTTGATCTGGATTTCTTTGAGTTTCGGCGCGCCGCCCCAGTAATGCGGGTTCGCATCGAGCAGCAGCTGATTGCCCGGCTCCCAGCTGCGCAGCGTGAACGGACCGCTGCCGACGGGATGTGAATTGAACGGAATCTGGTTGAGGTCGCGGTACTGGTCGAGCAGGTGCTTCGGCAGGATGGCACCATTCGGTGAGCTGGCGATCTGCAAGAACGTGCCGATGAAGGGCGCATAGGGTTGCTTCAGGTGGACCACGACGGTGTACGCATCGGGTGTGTCTATCGAGGCGACTTTATCGGCAGGCACCCGGTTCGGCGTGTTGTTCAGCGGGTTCATCGTCTGCTGCCAGGTGAATTTCACGTCGGCGGAGCGGAGCGGGGCGCCGTCCGAAAACGTGATATTGTGCCGCAAGTGGTAGGTGATCGTCAGCCCGTCTTTGCTGATGCCCCCGTTGTTCAGCGATGGAACCTGCGCAGCCGCGTCGCCTTCCAGCTGGTAGCGGTCGTTGTAGCGGACCAGGCCGTTGAAGATCAGGTTTTGGACGGGGATGACAAAGCTTTGCAGCGAGAGCGTCGGGTTGAGGTTGTCGAGGTCTTCGTAAAAGCCCACGCGCAACACCCCGGGGATGGTCCAGGCATTGCTGCGGCCGCCCGCCCCCGTTTGCGTGGTCACCCTGGTGCACGCGTTTGCCAAAACGGCGAGGCACAAGAGCACACAAACGGCGAGGGTCAAGCGCAAGGTACGAATCTTCTTCTTCCTTTATATAGACAGTTTTATAAAGACAGTTTGGGGCGACTTTGCAGCCGCCCCTGTTTGCTCGCCGTCGCCGTCCTAGAGAAAAACAAAAAACACCAGGTTCGCATCGTGTGAAGCTTGCTAGCCCTGTTCGCTGCACACTGATCGCGACTCGGTATCCTCTATGGTCGCTAGCGGAGTCGGTTCGCTACCTGGCGTATTCGCCCTGCGCATTCGCATTCGGCAATCGGCTTGATTGAAATGCTTGCCAGTACAAAAGGAGAGACACATCGTGATTCTTGCTCTGCTCTTGGCGGCGGCCGTCAATGCTGCACCGTCGCCTGCTGCTTCGGCCTCCGCGGCAGCGCCGTCGCCGGCTGCCACGTCGGGCGCACCCACTGGTTCGCAGCCGCCCGACGGCACCTATACCTACCAAGGGATGATCGGTTCCCAGCCCATTTTGCAATCAACCGTTGTCGTCAACCGCAACGCCGGCGGCGTCGACGTCAAAGAAACGGAGACGGCAAGCGGCATGCAGGGCACGGTCACGACAACGGCCGACATGCAGCTCTCTTCCGATCTGCGGCCGACCAAGTATGACGCGGTGTACGGGTTACCCGGCGGAGCCAAGGTGCCCGCATCGGTGACGTT
>DATGHT010000170.1:0-7090 GCA_035307865.1 Candidatus Eremiobacteraceae bacterium
TCCCCCACCCCGAGCCCATCCACGTACACGGGAGCTCCCGAGGTGCGGCCGGCGAGCTGCGCGCGCTTGGCGGTGATCTGCACCACGTCACCGTTTTCCACGACAAAGATGTTATCGGCAGCTATGCCGGTGCGCTCCGCCAAACGCGCGTGTTGCACGAGCATGCGATACTCACCGTGGACGGGCATGAAATATTTCGGGCGCACCAGATTCAACATGAGCAGCAGCTCTTCTTGACAGCCGTGGCCGGAGACGTGCGCCATGCGCTGCCGCCCATAGATGACGTTCACTCCCAATTTGAACAGGTTGTTGATCGTACGACCCACGCTGCGTTCGTTGCCGGGGATGGGCGTGGCGGAAAGGATCACGGTGTCGCCGCGCTTGAGCTGCACGCGGCGATGGTCGTTCGCCGCCATGCGGACGAGCGCGGATGTCGGTTCGCCCTGGCTGCCGGTCGTGCAGATGACGACGCGATCGTCGGGGAAGTTGCCCAGCTCGTGCTCGCGGATCTGCATGCCTGACGGAATTTCCAAATAGCCGTGCTCGAGCGCGATCGAGCTGACGTTTTGCATGCTGCGGCCGACGAAGCAGACCTTGCGTCCGTAGCGCACCGCAGCATCGATCGTTTGTTGCAAGCGCGGCACGTTCGACGCGAACATGGTGATGATGATGCGCCCGCTGCACTGCGCGAAAATATCGTTGAAGGTCTCGCCCACGACACGCTCCGAGAAGGTGTGGCCCGGCACTTCCGCGTTGGTCGAATCGGACGCAAGCAGCAAGACCCCCTCTTGTCCGTAGCGGGCGAGGGACGCCATGTCGGTCGGCCGCCCGTCGATTGGTGTCTGGTCGAACTTGAAATCGCCGGTGTGGATGACGACACCCAACGGCGTGCGAATCGCGAGGGAGCACGATCCCGACACGCTGTGCGTAATCGAGATGAAGTTCGCGCTGAGCGAGCCCACTGAAATCTCTTCGCCTGGCTCGACCACGCGCGTGTCGGCGAGATCGAGTAATTTGTGTTCCTTGAGCTTGCCGCGCAGCAATGCCAGGGTGACGTCGGTCCCGTAGACGGGCACATTCAGTTGCGCCAAGAAGAACGGTACGCCGCCGACGTGATCCTCGTGCGCGTGCGTCAGCAGCAAACCGCGCACCTTCGAGCGCCGTTCCAGCAGATAGGAGATATCGTTGATGACGAGGTCAACGCCCAGCATCTCCTCTTCCGGGAACTGGACGCCGGCGTCGACGACGATGATGTCGTCGCGCGTTTCGTAGACGGTCGTGTTTCGGCCGATTTCGCCGCAGCCCCCCAGCGGAATGATTCGCAGGTAGTCGCCGTCCGGCGTCGTCAGAGGTTCGTGTGCTGGAGTGGCTTGCGGGGGAGGAAAAAACTCGTGCAGCATGTGTAGTTGCAATTTAGCCTGGTCGGCAAGTTGGCCTGCCGCACGTCTACAGGATGGTTACCGTCCAATCGAGCGCGTCGGGCGCGACGGCGCTCGGGCAGACAAGCTCGATGCTGCGGACTTCACCG
The DNA here is from genome assembly GCA_035307865.1 of Candidatus Eremiobacteraceae bacterium. Classification (GTDB taxonomy): domain Bacteria; phylum Vulcanimicrobiota; class Vulcanimicrobiia; order Eremiobacterales; family Eremiobacteraceae; genus JALYZS01. Next base: position 1,529 of record DATGHT010000170.1, read on the forward strand.
GCCGCAAGCGCGAGCGCGATCGCAGCGTCGGACGTTGTGCCGTCCTTGCTGCGAATGTGCGCCTGCACGACGGCGAAAATCGCAAACGCTTGCACGTTGCGCACTCGCGCGCGGATGATGGGACTTCCGAGAAAATCGCGCGCGACGATCGTGGGACCGACTCGCAAGCCGTCGACGAGCGAATGGATTTCATCGTCGATAAAGGATGGCGTTTCGGTGTGGGCGCGCACCAGAAAATCGTGCAAGTCGGCTGCCCGCTGCTCGAGCTGCGCGAGCTGCAGCATCCGGCCAACCCGCCGCCGCAAAGCGGCTTCCGCGGTGCTTGTCTGTCGCGCCGCGTGGTACGCCGCGCGTCGCGCATGGCGCACGTGGCGGTACTCGTGATGCCCGGACGGCGGGCCCGCAAGGAGCACCGCAACGACAGCTGCGCAGATCATCGTCCGCTCCATCACGCCGCAAATGGGCTTGACAACTGGTTCGGTTTTGCTATACTTGTCTCAAAGTATTAATACAATGAGACATAGAGAACGCTAAGGGCTTTGTTCCACATAAACGACGCAAGCGGGATCCCGGTCTACCTGCAATTGAGGGAGCAAATTTTGCATGCCATGTCGCGCGGATCGCTCAAGGCGGGCGATCAGTTGCCCACCGTCCGCGAAGTGGCCGTGGAACTATCCATCAATCCGAATACCGTCAACCGCGCGTATGCCGAACTCGAACGCGACGGGTACCTCACAAGCCGGCGCGGGCGCGGCACGTTCATCGCGGAGCCGCGAACGGCTGCCAAGGGGGCGGCCACGCAGCAAGACCGGCTCAACGATATTGCGCGCCGGGCCCTCGCGGAATGCCGCTCGTTTGGCTTCACCGCCGAAGATCTCATCGACGCAGTGAACCGCGTTAGCACGCGGCGCACATAACAATGGAGGTTCGATGCTCATGCCTACCGTCATAGCGACACCGACGACTACCCCCGGCGGAGCCGTGATCGCCGGCGGCCAGTCAATCCATTTCGGCAATCCCATCGCGTGGCTGATCGCGGTGATCTGTTTCCTCGCCGGCGTAGTCGGCGTGGCATTCACCAACAATCCTGTGTTCTTGATCGCCGGCGTTATCGTCGCGCTCATCGCACTGACTGCGATCCAGATCGCGAAAGCCTGGGAGAAAGCGGTCGTTTTGCGCCTGGGCCGTTTCCAGCGGCTCGTCGGCCCAGGCATCTTCCTCATCATCCCTGCAGTGGACAACGTTGCGGCTTGGATCGATCAGCGCGTCCAAACCAGCACCTTCATGGCGGAGCAGACGTTGACCAAGGACACCGTGCCGGTGGACGTGGACGCAGTATTGTTCTGGGTCGTCTGGGATGCCAAGAAAGCTGCGCTGGAAGTCGCCTCCTATCGCGACGCCATCGGCTGGGCGGCGCAGACGGCGTTGCGCGACATCATCGGAACGACCAACCTCGCCGACCTGCTCTCCAACCGCCAAGCCATCGATGCTAATCTTCAGCAAGCCATCGACGGCCGCACGACCCCTTGGGGTATAACGGTCCAATCGGTCGAAATCCGCGACATTAAGATACCGGAGAATCTTCAGGATGCGATGTCACGCCAGGCGCAGGCCGAGCGCGAGCGCCAGGCACGTGTAATTCTCGGCGATGCCGAGAGGCAAATCGCGGAATCTTTCCTCGAAGCGGCGAAGTCGTACGCTGGTAATCCAATTGCCCTGCATCTGCGTGCCATGAATATGCTCTACGAAAGCCTTAAAGAAAAAGGCGCCATGATCGTTGTGCCGAGCACCGCAGTCGAAACGATGGGGCTCGGCGCGATCAGCGGTTTGGCGGCGTTGGGCGGTGCTTCGCCGCTCATGACGCCCTCGAATCAGGGCGCTCCGAGCGGCAGCACGGGCGGTCCGAGCGGCGCGACGGGCGCTAGCGCGGAGCAGCCCACGGGCTCGAGCGCAGATGCGGCTTCTATCGTCTCTGGAGTTATAGGAGGAGCTTAATGGTCTTGGCAGCGTTCTTGGTCGCCGCTGCTGTTGCGGCCGCGCCACCGGATGGCACCTACAGCTATTCAATCCAACAAACCTCGGCCAACATCGGCACCGCAACGGTCAGCGTGAAACACGCCGATCTCGGCATACAGATCCACGAATCGCAAGATCTGAAGCTGGCCTCCTCGACGCGCAATTATGCGGTGGACGAGACATTGGATCCGGGATCGCTCGCGCCGCGCAGCTACGTCGGCACCTATACCCAAGACGGCACGCCCGCCGTTTTTCGCATGGCGTTTGATGCCTCGGGGGCGCGCGCTTCCGTCGACGGCGTGTCGGGCGTGACGAGCGTCGTGATGCCGCCGGGAGCGAAGTCGGCGTTCATCGTCGAGTTATCGCTGATGACGGGCTACTTGTTTTTGCCGGCGCAGGTGAACGCCGCCAAAGTCACCCGTTTCGCCGCGGTGATTCCAAGCGAGCTGGACGCCGTGATCAATCACATCGACAGCAACATGAATCCGGTGCGGCCAACCGGTATCCCGGCGCAAGACGTCAGCCTGTCGGTCAGCGGCGGGCAGATGAATTACGATGAATGGTACGATCCGCTGACGTTCGTCGTGCACGCGGTGACGTTCCAAAACGGCGTCGTACGACTCACTCACTACTCTGCGGAAGTGAAATCATGAGCGTAGAAATCCCAAGCGAAGCGCCCGCCTCGCGCTTCGACGGCCTCATCACTTATTTCTCGATCCTTTTCTCACCGAAGGCTGCGTTCGACCGCTTGAGCCGCGTACCGACCTGGGGCTGGGCGGCAGTGATCGGCACGCTGCTGGTGGTCATCGCAGTCATCCTGTTCACGCCCGCCCAGTTGCATTTGACGGCAGCCATGCAACAGAAACAACTGTCGCAGATGTCGGCCGATCAGCAAGCCGCTTTCAAGGCAAACGCTGCCCAGATCCAAGCCTTCAGCAAGATCGCCATTTATGTCGTCTCTTTCATTTCGCCGTGGTTCGTCTGGCTCGTCGGGGCGGTCATCTACCTGATCGCTGCGGCGCTCAGCGGCGGCGAAGCAAAATTTTCGAAAGCCTGGGTGCTCGCGGTCAACGCGTTTGTGGTGTGGGGCATCGCTGGGGTCATCAACGCCATCATCGTGTCGCTGCGTGACCCGAGCACGGTGAACTCACCGCTGGACATCATGAGTCTTCCCTCGCTGGCACCGCTCGCGCAAGGCAGTCCGAAGTTAGCGGCATTCCTGTTTGGTTACAACCCGCTCTACATCTGGGCCTATATTGTCGTGGCGATCGGGCTCGAGCGCATGCTCAAGATGAGCCGCACGGCGGCAATCGTGACGGTTGTCGTTGCCAGCTTGATTGCGGCTGGCTTTGGGACCTTGCAAGCTAAGTGACAAGACGTATCGGGCAGGCGCCGCGGATCGCCGCACTCGCACTGCTCTTTTTTTTGTCCGGCGTTGCTTGCAGCACGAGTGCGATGGGCGCACCGCTTTTCGGACACCGGCCTAAGGCGAGCCCGTCGCCGAGCTCGCCACCCAGCCCCGCCGCACCAGCAGCGCCCACCGCCGGCATGCCGCTTGCCGGGCCGAGCCCGGTCGCATCGCCTGCGCAAGCGGGCGCGATGACACTCGACCAAGCGGTGGATTTTGCCATGCGCCACAACACCGCCGTGCTGCAAGCCCGTGCGCAGGCAATGGCTGCGGGTTCAACCCTCGCGCACAACCGGTCGCTCGAGCTGCCTGACGTCAGCGCCAACGCCCAATCGGTCATGCAGCGCCAGAGCAACAACTCCGGCAGCTTCGCACAGTTCGGCCTCTCGCCATCCGCGAATTTTTCGCAGAACACGGCCCAGCTGCAAGGTTCGCAAAACGTGCTCAACCTGACCACGAGCCTGGAAGCGAAGCAAGCGAAACGTTCGTACGATGCCGCGCTCGAAAATCTGCGCCTGACGCAACAGCAGACCAAGCTCGCGGTGGAAAACGCCTACTACACCCTGGTGCAAGACGCGGATCTCGTGACGCTAGCCCAGTACGATCAAACCTATCAGCGCACGCTGCGCGACATCGCGGTAGCGAATTACAAAGCCGGCAAAGTCGCCGGCATCGACACGCTGAAAGCGCAAGTGCAATTGACGTCGAGCGAGCAGCGGCTCGCATCGGCACAAGCGGATGCCGACGACGCCCGAGAAAACCTGGCGCAGACCGTGGGCGCAGACCCCGGCCAGCAGTTCGCACTCGCCACGGCACTGCCGTCTCCCACTGTTCCTTCCTTAGATGTAGGCAGCTTGCAATCGATCGCGCTCGTGCAGCGCCCCGAAGTCGCGATCGCCCAGGCGAACCTCGACAACGCGCGGGCGGCGAACTCGCTCGTGGATGCACCGAACACGCCGACCGTGCAGCTCGCGGGCGGCTGGGGCAATCAGTTCTCGCCGACCGCGAACGCGCAAGCGATCGCGAACTTCAACAACTGCATCGCGAACTTGGGAATCGCGGTCAACCCGGCAGCCTGCCCCGGCCCGGGGGCATCGCACTTCTTCTCCATCGGCCTCACGTCGGTATGGACGCTGCCGCTGCTCGACTGGGGCTCGCGCCATGCCGCCCACAAGAGCGCGAGCGCCGCGATCAGTTCGACGCAGGCCTTGTTGGATGCCGCCCAGCGCCAGGCGCGCATCGACGTGGAGCAGGCCGTCCGCAGGTTGAAGGTCGAGCGCGAGAACCTGGCCCTGGCGACGGCCAACGCAGACGTGGCCCAGCAAGTGGCGCAGACCTCGACCGTGCAGTATAAAGTGGGCCTCATCAGCCAGATCGAAGTCACGTCATCCGAACAGACATATCTCCAAGCGGCCAAGGATCTACTCGTCGCGCAGATCGGGTATGCCTTGGCCGTCGAAAAGCTCAAGCTCGCGACCGGCACGCTTTGATGCCGGCAACGCTGTAGGGACTAACATGCCGAAGTGGCTCATCATCGTTCTCGTCGTCGGCGGCTTGTTGCTGACCATCGTCATCGGCGCGGCGATGCACCGTGGCGGGGCCGCGACGGCGGTCACGACCGTCGTCGTCCAACCGAAAACCGTCGTCGTCAAGCTGCCCGAGAACGGAGTCGTTTCGTTACCGCAAACCGCAACGATCGCGGCGCAGACCAGCGGCAACATCACGCGCGTCGTCGCCCACGAGGGCGAGCGCGTCAAGGCCGGCGACCTGCTCATGAAGCTCGACGACCGTCAGATCTCGGCGACCGTCAGCCGCGACGCCGCAACGCTCGCGCAAGCCGAAGCAGCGCTCAAGAAAGCGCAGCAGACCGCAGCGGTGGCGCCGGACACAAACGTCCAGACCGTGGCGCAAGCGCAGCAGAATCTCTTGGCCGCGCGAGCGAAACTGGAAGCCGACGTCAACGGCAAGCGCGAAGGCCAATTAACTGGTGCTGTGGGCGGCATCGCCGGTTTGGGGATCAGCGGCCAGTCGCAGCTCGTGCAGCAGCAGCAAGCGCTTAACGTCGCGCAATCGCAACTGTACACGGCTAAGGAGAAGTACGACGGCGACCAGGCGCTGTTCAAGATCAACGCGCTGCC